>DATKBU010000282.1:0-3337 GCA_035513815.1 Egibacteraceae bacterium | reverse complement strand
AGCGCGACGCCGATCACAACGCCGCGACCCAGAGCCAGGCCCTCCTGAATGAGGGCGAGCTTGGCGACAAAGCCGCTGAACGGCGGCAGGCCGGCGAGGCTGAGCGCCGGCAGCATGAAGAACGCAGCCGTCAGCGGCATGCGCCGCGCCAGCCCTCCGAGGCGCGCCAGACGAGCGGTGCCGGTCACCGTCTGCACGATCCCGCCCACGAGGAACAGCGTGGTCTTCACCACGATGTGGTGCACGACGTAGAAGATGCCGCCCGCGATCCCCGCGGCGGTGAACAGCCCCAGGCCCAAGATCATGTAGCCGATCTGGCTGATGATGTGGAAGCTCAGGATTCGCTGGATGTCGTTCTGCGCGATCGCTCCCAGCACGCCCACCAGCATCGTCGCGCCGGCGATCACCAGCAGCACCAGCGACGGGTCGCCGTCGCCTGCGAACAGCAGCGTCTGCGTGCGGATGATGGCGTACACCCCTACCTTGGTGAGCAGGCCGGCGAACAGCGCGGTGATCGGCGCCGGCGCCGTCGGGTAGGCGTCAGGCAGCCAGAAGAACAGCGGGAAGATCGCCGCCTTGACCCCGAACACGCAGAGGAACAGCAGCCCAAGTGCGGACCGCAGCCCGGGCGGGATCTCCGCCAGGCGCACTGACAGATCTGCCATGTTGACGGTCCCAGTCGCCACATAGATCAGCGCCACGCCCACGACGAAGAACGTCGAGGCCAGCAGGCTGATCACGACGTACGTCATGCCGGCGCGGATCTGACCGCTGCTGCCACCCAGCGTGATAAGGACGTAGGACGCGGTGAGCATCACCTCGAACGCCACGAACAGGTTGAACAGATCCCCAGTCACGAACGAGGCGTTCACGCCCGCCATCAGCACGAGGTAGACCGGGTGGAAATACAAGCTCTCGCGCTCGCGGTCGAGCTGCCCGATCGCGTAGAGGAGCACCGCGAGCACCATTGCCACCGAGATCACCAGCATCATGGCGCTGAAGCGATCGACGACAAAGGTGATCCCGGCGGGGGCATCCCATCCGCCGAGCTGCACGGCCTGGATACCGTCGCGGTCCACGAGCGCGAGCAGCGCGACGGCCACCGCCAGGGTCCCGGTGCATACGACCAGCCCCAGCGCGCGCTGGGCGAGCCGCCACCGCTGCAGGATCAGCGACAGGGCCGCGGCCGCGAGCGGCGCCACCACGGGCAGAGGGATCAGGATGTTCACTGCGCCGCCTCTGCGTCGTCGCCGGCGTCCGCCGCGCCGCGCTGGGACAGCCGGGCGATCCGGCGGTCCTCGACGTCGTCCTCGACCTCGTCGTTGCCGTGCAGGCGCCAGCTGCGGTAGGCGATCGTGAGCAGGATGCCGCCCACGCCGAATGAGATCACGATGGCCGTCAGCGCCATCGCCTGCGGCAGCGGGTCGGCGAACCCGGCGATCCCGCCCTCGTCCACGACCGACCCGCCTCCGCGCGCGAGCAGCGGCGGGGCGCCTGCCCGGCCCCCCGACAGCAGGAGGAGCAGGTTCGCCCCGTGCGCGAGGACGCCCAGCCCCATGGCGATCTTGATCAGCGCGCGCTGCAGGATCAGGTACGTGCCGACGGTGAACAGCACGGCCACCACCAGCGCGAGGATCAGCGTCACGACGGCTCCTCGCTCCCGAGCGTGACGAGCAGCGTGAGCACGAGTCCGACGACGACGAGGTACACGCCGACGTCGAACGGCAGCGCCGTGCTTGCTGCGAGATGGCCCAGAACGGGCAGATCGAACTCGAAATATGAGCTCTCGAGGAACTGCGCGCCGCCCAGCCAGGACCAGGCCCCGGTCGCGCCGGCCAGGAGCAGCCCCACGCCCAGCAGCGCCTCGGGCGGCACCCGCACCGTGGCCAGGACCGCGGCCGGCCCGCCGCCGGCGTAGCGCAGCACTAGCGCCGCCCCGCCCACCAGGCCGCCGACGAACCCGCCTCCGGGAGCGTTGTGGCCGGCGAACAGCAGATACAGAGAGAACACCCAGATGGTGTGGAAGCTCGCGCGCGTGACGGCATCCAGGATGAGCGACGTCATCGAGCTGCCTCGTCCAGCTCCGGCTCGCTCGCGGGCGGCGGTGGCGGCGGCGGCGTCCCATAACTGGCCCTCACGAGCCCTGCGATCCCGAGGGCTGCCACGGCCAGGACGGTGATCTCCCCGAGCGTGTCGATCCCACGGAAGTCGATCAGGACGACGTTGACGACATTGCGCCCGCCGGCCTCGGACAGCGACTGCGCCAGGAATGCCTCAGACACCGGAGGACCCGGCCGCTCGACTGACCCGGCCGCGAGCGCGAAGACGAACACGAACAGCCCGACCGCCCCGGCGACAGCCCGCCGCACCGTCTGGCCCAGGCGCCAGTCGATGGTCGCGAACCGATCCGGAAGATGGCGCAGCACGAGCACGAAGATCACCAGGCCCAGCGTCTCGATCAGCAGCTGCGTGAGGGCCAGGTCCGGGGCGCCCTGGATGACGAACAGCAGCGCGACGCCGTAGCCGATGGCGCCGAGGAACAGGACCGCCGCGAACCGCCGTGTGGCCAGCAGCAGCCCAATCGAGGCGGCAAGGACGCCCAGCGCCACGATCAGCTGCGCCGGATTCTCACTGAATGCCGCCGGGGCTCGGAGCCCCGGGCGGAGCAGAGCCGGCGCCGGCAGCGCCACGATCGTCAGCAGGATCACGCTGAGGTAGATCGGCAGGCTGCCGCTCTGCACGGTGCCGGTGAGCCGGTCCGCGAGCCGGTTGAGCCCGGAGATGGATGCCCGGTAGGCGTCATGCGAGCCGGGCAGCCGGCGAACCCTTGCCTGCAGTCGCTCAACGCGAGCACGGGCGGCGACCAGCGCCAGGGCCGCGGCGTAGGTCGCCAGTGACAGGTACAGCGGCGGGCCGAAGCCATGCCACAGATGCAGGACCGCCGGGGAGACGCGCGAATCCAATGCTCGCCCGGCCGCGCCGACAAGCGGAGACAGCGGCTCGGGCAGGGCGCCGACGACAAGCGTGAAGGCCGCCAGCAGCGCGGCCGGAGCGACGAACGAGGCGCGGGCGCGAGCAGCCTGCGCGCCGATCGCGTCACGGGCCGCTTTCGAGCGCTTGTCTGCGAAGGCGCCGTGCAGGAAGCGCACGCTGTACGCGAAGGTGAGCACGGATCCGAGCGCCACTCCAGCCAGCGCCACGACATTGATCACCCCGCCGCCCCCGTGGAGCAGGGCCTCATAGACCGACTCCTTCGCCACAAAGCCAAGCAGAGGCGGGAGCCCGGCCATCGACGCCGCGGCGACTGCGGCCACGGCGAAGAGGACCGGTGTCCGTC
>DATKBU010000281.1:0-7626 GCA_035513815.1 Egibacteraceae bacterium | reverse complement strand
CCGATGAGGCTAGAGCCGTCTCGTGTCAGCGCCTGGCGCCACTTCCACTCGAGATACGAACTCTGAAGGTCCTTCGCGCCCAGCTGCAGCAGATTGTGAAAGTCCTGCGGGCGCGCGAGGTGCGCAGGTAGGTGGGCGACCTCGATGGCGGCGATGTCGGGAGGGCTGCCCTCGTCGATCGCGTCCACCAGCATCCGGTGGTATGACGGGCTGTGATCGGCGACTCGCACGTCGATCGCGACATCGTCGTTGAGCCGCTGGTATCGCTCGATCAGCGGCGCGTAGCCGAACTCGCCGAACAGCCACATCTCCAGTTTCACGGCAGTCCCTTCGTTCTCGCCGGGACGTGCTGACGGCGCTTCCGGCTCCCGTCACGTGCCGGGGCCCTCTCCTGCTGGTTCATTCGGCGCAGCACTCACCCCGCTGTAGCGGGGGATGCCGAGATCCCCGAAACGGGCCATGCACGCTCGGGTGGAGCGGGGAGGGCTCGCCTACTCGTACAGCGCGTGCCCGTACGCGCCGCGCTGAGAGGCCGTCCGCGCGATGGCGTGCATGCGGTCGTCGTCGTTTGTGCCTGATCTGCTCGAGCGTTCCCCCCGACGCGCTTGGCGGCGCGCTCTGCGCTGAGTCATGCGTGCGACCCTGTCCGCCGCGGCGCCCCGTCGCGCTAGGGCTGCGACGCGGCCCCGCGCGGGCGTCGGCGGGCGGCGACCACTGGGGCGCTCCCGAGCAGCGCGCCGAGCGCGCTCACGATGACGTCGTCCAACAGCGTCCTGCGCAGCGGGTGAAGCAGCTGCACCGCCTCGATGAGCGTCGCCAGCAGGGCTCCGGCCAGCGTGAGGCGCAGCAGCCCAAGCGTCGGGAAGCGAAGAGCGAGCAGGGCCCCGAGCGGAACGAACACCGCGATCTGCAGAAGGGCCAGGGCCGGCTCGTCGAAGACCGAGACCAGCGGCATGAGGCTCACGGTCGGCTCCACCGGCGCGGCGCCCAGGTGGCGAAGGGGATGGAGCTTGCCAAGGACGATCCCGACAGCAACGATCGCCAGCCCGCCGTTGAGCATGGCGCGACCGATCGCCCCCCCGCCGCCCTGCCCGGCTCGCCGCTGCCGGCGAGCAGTCAGCACCCCGACCCCGCCCCCCAAGGCCAGCGCCGCCAGCCCGATGACCGCTAAGCCGAACGCGTCCACAGTCGCTCCTTGCCGGGATGCTGTCGACAGCCTAGCGATCCGGCTGCGCGACTACTCATACAGCGCATGCCCGTACGCGCCGCGCTGATAGGCCATGCGCGCGATGGCGTGCATGCGTTCGTCGTCGTTGTGCCTGATCTGCTCGAGCGCCCCGTCGACGCGCTTGGCGGCGCGCGTGCAGTACGTCTCGGCGATGTAGCGCTCTTGCGTGCAAGCGTCGACGCCGTGGCGCTCGAACGCCGCAGTCACGCGCGACAGCGTGGCGACCTGCGCCGAGATGTCCATCGCGATGTGGGACAGGCGCTTGAGTTGTCCCTGGCGATCCGCGATGCCGCGGCGATGCTTGCGCAGCAGCGACTCGCCCGCGGTCCGCAGCGCGTTGACCTGATCGCCCACCGGGTCGGCCAGCTGCTTCAGCGCCGTATGGACCGGGTCGAGCTTGGGCGGACGGACCTCGCGGCGCACGCGGCCGACGACGTAATCGGCCACCGTTCCGACGGTCTCGACGGGATGGGTCAGGTCGACACGGCCGAGCTCGCGCATCTCATCGGCCAGCGGCTTGAGGCCCGACAGCGCCACGAATACCCGCAGCACGTCGTTGGCGCCCTCGAAGATCGGGAAGATGCGGATGTCGCGCAGGATCTTCTCGTAGGGCTGATCGCGCATGTACGCCTGGCCGCCCGCGAGCTGGAAGCAGCGGTTCGCGGCGTACCAGATGAACTCGGTGGCCGACACCTTCAGCATCGCGGCCTCAAGCGAATAGTCGCGCACGCCCGCATCGACCATCCCGGTGGCCAGGTAGGCGAAGGACTCCAGCCCGTACAGATAGGCGACCATCCACGAGATCTTCTCCTCGACCAACTCGAAGTCGGCGAGCGGCTTGCCGAACTGTATTCGCTCCTGGACGTGGCGCATCGACATGTCGAGCAGCTTCTTGGTCGCCCCAACGGCCCCTGCGCCCAGCGACAGGCGCCCGTTGTTGAGGATGTGCATGGCGATGCGGAAGCCCTCGCCGGGCTCGCCGAGGACGTTTTCGGCCGGGACTTTCACCCGGTTGAAGGTCAGATGGCGCAAGTCGTTGCCGCGCAGTCCCATGGTGTCGTACCGGAACGGCGAGGAGAAGCCCGGCATGCCCTTGGTGAGGATCAGCGCGATATGACCCCCGCCGTGCTCCGGATCGATCCCGGCGAACGTCACCACGACGTCTTTGTTGCCGTTGCCGATCCAGCGCTTCTCCCCGTCCAGGACCCACGAGCCGTCAGCCTGCGGAGTGGCGCGCGACTCGATGTGGTACGCGTCCGAGCCGGCGTTCGGCTCGGTGAGCGCGAAGCCCGCGAGCTTTCGACCTGAGGCCAGATCAGGCAGGAATCGCTCTTTCTGGGAGGGGGTGCCGAACAGGTGGATGCCCTTCATCCCGATCGACTGGTGCACGCCCATGACCACCGCCAGCGTCGCGTCGATGTGGCCGAACTCCTCTGACACCCGGCAGTAGGCGGTTTGGGAGAGGCCCTGCCCGCCGTACTCGGTCGGCACGTACAGGCCGAGCAGGCCGGCGTCGCCCATCTCGGCCAGGATGTCGTCGCCGATCCACCCCTGCTGCTCGATCTTCCGGGCGTCATAGCGCTCAGCCGCGAGTTCGCGCAGCGAGGCGATCAGCGTCCGGACCTGCGTCCGCTCGTCGCGGTCCAGCGAGGGGTAGGGAAACACGAGCTCGCTGCGCAGGTCCCCGAGGAACAGCGACTTGGCGAAGGACTCGGATTCCTCGGGCGCGATGGGCTGCTCAGGGGCCCGCTCTATGGCCATTCATGCTCCTGACGTGTCAGTGGCACCTACCCGCCGACGCCCGCCTCAACGGCGTCCGGTCATGCGAGGTGGGGCGAGTCTCGGATGAACTGGTGCTCTTCGCGACCCAGATCGGTGGACGGCTGGGCCTCTCCCCACAGCTCCAGCAGGATGCGATGCCAGTTCGCCGTCGCCCGCAGGCGCCCCAGGATGGAGTTGACCCCCCACTGGATGCGGTTGAGCAGCAGATAGTCAGGCGGCAGGTTGAGCTTGCGCAGCAGCTCGACGTAGCCGGCCCGCGGGTCTGTGCCCAGGCGGATCACCTCGCGGGCGAAATCGGGGGTGTAGGTCCACACCCGGTCGAGGAGCACTGGCTCGTTGAACGTCCGGAACCAGTTCATCAGTCGCTCGGGATCGGGCGCCTGCCCTTCCGGGATGAAGCCTGAGTCGCGCATGCGCTCGACCAGTGCGTCAGGGTCTCCGGCCAGCACCGCGCGCATGTGCCCCTGGATCTGCTCGCGCGTGTCGCGGCCGAATGCCTTCACGCTGCCGAAGTCGAGGAACACGACCGTCCCGTCCCCCGGGAACAGATAGTTGCCGGGATGGGGATCGCCGTTGAACAGTCGAAACCGGTGCAGCGACCCGAACACGAATCGGTAGATGATCTCGCCGTAGCGCTGCTGCTCATCGGGTGCGGCCTTGGACGCCATCTCATCGAAAGTGAGCCCCTCGACGTAGTCGCTGGTGAGCACGCGCGGACGGCACCATTCGTGGTGGACGCGGGGCACGCGGATGAACGGATGGCCCTTGTAGCGCTGCGCGAAGGCGTGCTGGTACTGCGCCTCGCGCTGATAGTCCAGCTCGTCGATGACGCGCAGCCGCATCTCCTCCATGAGCGGTCGGATCTGGAGGTTGGGAGACACCAGCCGGGCCAGCGGCGCGAGCACTTCGGCGTTGGCCAGATCTGACTCGACCGCCTCGGCCACGCCGGGGTATTGGATCTTGGTGACCACCTCGGTCCCGTCCCGCAGCGTCGCTCGGTGCACCTGCCCGATGCTGGCGCTGGCGATCGGTACGGGATCCCACCGGGCGAACACCTGCTCGGGCGGCGCGCCGAACTCGGCGGTCAGCACCTTGGCCATCGACTCGGGAGTCACGGACGGCGCGGCGTCGCGCAGGTCCGCCAGGACTTCGTGATAGGTGGCCTGAATCTCCGGCGGCAGGTCGAGGTCGACGAAGCTGGCGATCTGCCCGAGCTTCATCGCCGCGCCCTTCATCGAGCCGAGCAGCTCGAGCATCTTGGCGGCGGTCTCCGCGTGGAAGCGCTGCTCTGCCGCTTCGCCGTCGCGCAGGCTGCGCAGGCGCGAGGCCACATACCCGGCGCCGGTGGAGGCGGACAGGCGCGCAAGGCTCGCCCCGCGCTGAACGCGACCGCCGAGATCGCCGTCGTTGTCCTCAGGCCGCCTCCGCGGTCGCGGAGACTCAGTCATGCAACCAGTGTGCCGCACGGCGCCGTCGGGTGGCCGCGCGGAGCTTAGGATCCTCGCCTACGGACGAGAGGACTGCTGATGCGAGAGCACCAAGAGGCGGCGCGGATTGCGCACGCGGCGGGGGAGGAGCTCCTGGCGCTGCGCCGAAGGCTGGACGATGAGGCGGTGGATCTGCGGCAGCTGCGCGACGACGGCGACCGGCGCTCACACGAGTTCATCGTGGCCGCTTTGGAGGAGGCCTTTCCTGGCGACGCCGTGCTGTCGGAGGAGGGCAAGGATGACTCGGCGCGGCTGAGCAGCGCCCGCGTGTGGATCGTCGATCCGCTGGACGGGACCCGCGAGTATGGGGAGGTCGGGCGGACCGACTGGGCTGTTCATGTGGCGTTCTGGGCTGACGGCGATCTGGCCGCCGGGGCGGTAGCGCTGCCGGCGCTCGGCTTGACGCTGTCCACGGCGGCGCCGAGCCCGGTGCCGGAGATCGCGCCCGGTCGTCCCCGTCTTGCTGTCAGCCGGACGCGACCGCCCGCGATCACCGGGCTGATCCAGGAGGCGTTGGAGGCCGAGCTGGCGCCGATGGGCTCGGCCGGCGCAAAGGCGATGTCGGTTGTCCGGGGAGAGGCGGAGGTGTACGCGCACGCCGGCGGGCAGTATGAGTGGGATTCGGCAGCGCCCGTGGCGGTCGCTGCCGCGTGCGGGCTGCACGTCTCGCGTCTGGACGGGTCTGCTCTGGCCTACAACCAGCCGGACCCGTGGCTGCCCGACCTTCTCATCTGCCGACCAGGGCTGGCCGGGGCCGTGATCGCAGCCGCACAGGCGGCAGAGACGATCGAGTAGCCGGCAGCTGCGCCGCGCGAGCCGTGGCCGCGACCCGCGACCGGGGAGGCGACGAGGAGCGGCCAGGGAGCCGGCAACGAAGCGGCGGCCGAAGCGGCGGCGCCCAAGCGCCAGCACCCAAGCGGCGGCGAGGAGCGGATCGATGGAAACGACGACGTTCGAAGTGTCGACTGGCGGGCGGTTCGCCTGTGTGGATCTGACACAGCGCATCGCCGAGTGGGTCCGCGGTCGGGGAGACGGGCTGTGCCACGTCTTCGTCCCGCATGCGACTGCGGGTCTCGGCATCATCGAGACGGGCTCCGGCAGCGAAGCGGACGCGCGCACCGCCGTCGAGCGGCTGCTCCCGCGGGAGGACATCTGGGCGCACCGCCACGGCAGCCCAGGGCACGGCGCGGATCATGTCCTGCCGCTGTTCGTCTCCCCGTTTTTGGTGCTGCCGGTCATCGGCGGCGACTTGGCGCTGGGAACGTGGCAGTCGATCGTCCTGGTTGACCCCAACGTCGACAATCCCAACCGCACGGTTCGCTTGTCGTTTCTGGGGGCGGTCGAGGGGGGCGGTTGAGCAGGATGGCTAGGTGCACGCCCACCTCGCCGGCCAACGCACTGCAAACGGCTCACACACTGGAAGGCCCGAAGCCGAGTGGTTCAAGGCACGCCGAGTGCCCCGACCGCCGAGGTCGGGCGCGGGTCAGGCCGGTTGCCGGTGCTCCTCGCGGGCTCGGCGCGGCGGCAGAGTCGGCGCGGCAACGGGGCGTTGCATGCTCGGCTCCTCTAGCCGCCAGCGGCCGGCCTGCCTGACGACTTGAAAGCCATGGTGGTGGATATTCCGGTGGCAGCCCCAGCACACAAGCACAAGATTGTCGACCACCGTCGAGCCTGCGTGCCGCCGCCAGCGGATGTGATGCAGCTCGCAGCGGGCCACCGACGCGCGACAGCCGACGCAGCCTCGGTCGCGGGCGATCACAGCCAGCCGCTGCTTACGGGTCGGCTTCGACGGCTCCTTGACAACCAGAGGCATCCCACGGTCGTCCACCACCACCTCGGTGACCTGCCCGTCGCAGGCGATCATGCGCGCCGTCGCGGACGACACGATCCCGACCCCGTCCAAGGATGAGGGTTCCGCGCCCGGCACGCCGTCCATCGCGCTGCGGTTGGTGACCATCACGACATGCGGGCGCTGCGCCGCCACTTCCGGGAGCCCGCCGGCGTCGGCGAGCAGTTCGGCCATCTTCACGAACGCGTCCGCGACCCGCTGCTCGCGGGTCCGCTTATCCTCGGGGCCGTCGCGGCGAGCCAGCGGCTCGACGACCGCGCCGACCTTGGCGGCCCCCACGGGGTCCAGTCGCAGCCGATAGATCGTGCTGCCGTCCCGATCGGTGAACTTCGAGCCCGACCGCCGCTGCCACGCGCGCTTCTCCCGATCCTCGACTAGGCGCTCATCGATCGCGTGCTGCCAGCGTTGAACCGTCTCACCGAGCAGTCGGCGGTCCTCGCGCCCGGCGCGGTCAGCGACCAGCTCGTCCAGCTCGTCGACGACGTCATCCCGGTCGGCCGGCTCCAACTCGGCGGGCAGCTGGCCCAGAGCGCGGGCGGCTACCTCCGCCTGCCCCGTCCCGAGCTCGCCGGAAGCCAGCTTGGCCGCCGTGCGAGGCAGCGCCGCGAGTGCGCGCGCCGCCTGCGCCTGCGCCCTGGCCTCTGCCTTGGTCAGCGTCTTGTTGGCGGCCAGCAGCTCCTCGCTGGAGCCGTGCCCCGCCGCGCGATAGGCCTTGCGCCGGTCGACCTCGGCCAATCGGCGGAGCTTCTCGGCCGCCACCTTGGCCTCCAGCCGCGCCAACGTGGCGACGCTGCCGGCAAGCGCCGTATCGTCGATTCCGCCCGACAGCGGCATCCCCGCGAGCCGCCCAATTGCCTGATCGACCGCGCCCAGCAGCCCTGAGTCTCCGAGCCGTCGCACCGCTGCCTGGGCGACGTCCCCGAGCGCCGCATCGCCTAGCCGCTCCATCGCTTCGCGGATCACATCGAGAAGCCCAGCTTCGTCGAGGTCGTCCAGCGAGCCCTGGCCGACATCGCGCTCAAGAAGCGAACTGGTGTTCGAACCCATGCAGCTGACCATACCCTGGCACTGCGACACGACCTCGCCGGACTTCAGCGCGCTGGGGATAACCTGGCCGCTGCATCCGGGAGGCACTGAGCTAAGGGTCGTCTGCCCGATCAGCGATGAGGAGTCGTCGGATGACGTGGCTGCGATCAGGTCGGCAGAGTCCTCCAGCGGCGGCATGGCTCACCACCTCCGGCGCCGTGCCGATGTCGTCACAGTTCGCCGAGTGGGTTGAG
>DATKBU010000280.1:0-2257 GCA_035513815.1 Egibacteraceae bacterium | reverse complement strand
GAACCTGAGCTTCACGCTCGAGCGCGGCGAGACGCTCGGCATCGTCGGCGAGTCCGGCTCCGGCAAGAGCCAGAGCGTTCTCAGCATCATGGGGCTCTTGGCCGACAACGGCCGCGCGACGGGAGAAGCGCTGTTCGACGGGCGTAATCTGCTCACGCTGACCGAGTCCGCGCAGCGGCGCGTGCGCGGGCGCCGGATCTCGATGATCTTCCAGGATCCGATGACGTCGCTGAACCCGGTGATGAAGGTCGGTGACCAGATCGCCGAGGGCGTCCTCGTGCACGACCCCAGTGTGAGCGACGAAGCCGCGCGCGAGCGCTCGGTCGAGCTGCTTCGCATGGTGCGCGTGCCTGACCCAGAGCGGCGCTACGACGAATACCCGCACGAGTACTCCGGCGGGATGCGGCAGCGCGCGATGATCGCCATGGCGATCGCCAACCAGCCGAAGCTGCTGATCGCCGACGAGCCTACGACGGCGCTGGACGTGACCATCCAGGCGCAGGTGCTC
This sequence comes from Egibacteraceae bacterium, assembly GCA_035513815.1. Classification (GTDB taxonomy): domain Bacteria; phylum Actinomycetota; class Nitriliruptoria; order Euzebyales; family Egibacteraceae; genus DATKBU01. The sequence goes on along the minus strand of DATKBU010000280.1, from coordinate 1,749 downwards.
GACGTCCTCGATACCGCCCAGCGCGAGACGCACGCCGCAATGATCCTCATCACGCACGACCTCGGGCTCATCGCGGAGACCGCAGACCGCGTCGCGGTCATGTACGCGGGCAAGGTCGTCGAGCTCGGCGATGTCCAGACGATCTTCCACAACCCGCGTCATCCCTACACGCTCGGACTGATGGCGAGCCTGCCCCGTCTGGACGCCGACCTGGATCACCTGTCCCCCATCCCCGGGAACCCGCCCAGCCTGATCAACCGGCCGCCCGGCTGCCCGTTTCACCCGCGCTGCAGGCTCTACCAGGGCAGAGCTCGCTGCCGGGAGGAGGAGCCGCCGCTGTACGACGTCGGCTCGGGGCATGCGTCGGCGTGCCATTTCCACGCCGAGGTGCCCGCCCTGCGCGAAGCGGTGGAGGATGAGATCGGGATTGCGCTGGGGGCCAGCGAATGACCGCCGAGGCGCCGGCCACCGGAGCGGCCGACGTGCCGCAGCCGTTCCACGAACGCACGCCGCGCGGCGAAGAGATCCTGCGTGTCGAGAACCTCGTCAAGCACTTCCCCATCCGAGGAGGGCTGCTCAAGCGACAACTGGGCGCGGTCCGGGCCGTCGACGGCATCAGCTTCTCACTGGCCGCCGGCGAGACGCTCGGACTGGTCGGCGAGTCCGGCTGCGGCAAGACCACGGCGGGGCGGACGATCATCCGGCTGCTCGATGCCACCGAGGGGCGGATCATCTTCAAGGGCCACGACATCACCGGGTACTCCCGAGCCCAGCTGCGCGAGGTCCGCCGCGAGATCCAAGTCGTCTTCCAAGATCCCTACGCCTCGCTCAATCCGCGCATGACTGTGCGCGACATCATCGCCGAGCCGCTGCGCATCCATGGGCGGTACCACGGCGCGGACGGCAAGGAGCGGGTGCGCGAGCTGCTCAGACTCGTCGGGCTGAATCCGGAGCACGGCAACCGCTTCCCGCATGAGTTCTCCGGCGGCCAGCGACAGCGCATCGGCGTCGCGCGCGCGCTGGCGCTCAACCCGCAGGTGCTCGTCCTGGACGAGCCCGTGTCAGCCCTCGACGTGTCCATCCAGGCCCAGGTGATCAATCTGATGCAGGAGCTGCAGGACGAGCTCGGGCTCGCCTACATCTTCATCGCGCACGATCTGTCGGTGGTGCGCCACATCTCCGACCGCGTTGCAGTGATGTACCTGGGGAAGATTGTCGAGATCGGCACCAAGCAGCAGATCTACACCAGCCCGACGCATCCGTACACGCAGGCCCTGCTGTCCGCCGTGCCGATCCCCGATCCGTCGCAGCGCGGCAAGCGTGAGCGGATCGTGCTCACCGGCGACGTTCCGAATCCCGCCAACCCGCCGTCCGGGTGCAACTTTCGGACGCGCTGCTTCAAAGCCGAGCCGATCTGCGCCGAGGACGAGCCCGCGCTGATCGATCGCTTCAATCACGGCCACCCCGCCGCATGTCATTTCGCCGAGGTCAAGACCAGCGTCGTTCACGGACCGTAGCGAGCTGGCCAGTGAGGGCGATGTCGTCGTGCCCACCAGGGCGGCGGAGCGCACCCAGAAGGGCTCAGCCGCGATCGGCGCTTGGCGGGCGGAGGCGCACCTCGTCGAGGTTCGGCAGGCCCAGCGGGCTGTAGTAGAAGTTGTCGACTCGGTCACTCACGACGGCGCTGTGGCGCAGCGTGACGATGGGCACGACGGCCATGTCCTGCCCGACTGCGATCCGCTCTGCCTC
>DATKBU010000279.1:0-27557 GCA_035513815.1 Egibacteraceae bacterium | reverse complement strand
ACACTGTAGCTCGCCTTGAAGTACTCGCGCGAGCGCGAGCGCTCGCTGTCCGGGCTGCGCCGCCTCTCAAAGCCGGGCCTGCGCGTCTACGCCAAGCGCGACCAGATCCCGCGCGTGCTGGGCGGGCTCGGGATCGCGATCATCTCCACATCGCACGGCCTGATGACCGACCGGGATGCGCGCAAGAGCGGCACCGGCGGCGAGATCCTCGCCTACGTGTGGTAGCCGAAGCCGAAACCGTCAGGACGTTGACGGTCCTCAAGGAACGAAGTGTTAGGACGCTAACGGTCCTCAAGGAACGAAGTGTTAGGACGCAAAGTTGAGCCGCATCGGAAAAGAGCCCGTCAAGATCCCCGAGGGGGTCGAGGTGACGCTGTCGGGCCAATCGCTGACGGTCAAGGGGCCGAAAGGCGCCCTGTCGCGTCAGATCCACCCTGACGTCACCGTGACGGTCGAAGATTCGCAGGTCGTCGTGACCCGCTCCAGCGATGAGCGGGAGCATCGGGCGCTGCACGGGCTGTTCCGCTCCCTGATCGCCAACATGGTGACCGGCGTCACGGAGGGGTACCGTCGGGAGCTGGAGATCGTCGGCGTCGGCTACCGCGCCGCTGCCCGCGGCAGCGGTCTGACGCTGCAGGTCGGCTACTCCCATTCGGTGGACGTGGACGCGCCGGAGGGGATCACGTTCGAGGTCGCCAGCCCGACGCGGATCGCGGTGAGCGGCGCCGACAAGCAATTGGTCGGCCAGGTGGCGGCGGACATCCGCGCGGTTCGCAAGCCCGAGCCCTACAAGGGCAAGGGGATCCGCTACGCCGGCGAGCAGGTGCGGCGCAAGTCGGGCAAGGCTGCCGGTTAGTCGAGGACCCCGCGAAAACGGTTCGAAGCTCAAGGAGACGCAACACAGATGGACGCCAAGACCAAGCGCACAGCACGGCAGCGCCGCCACGCGCGGGTGCGCCGGAATGTGCAGGGCACGACCGACCGGCCGCGCCTGGTCGTGTACCGATCGAACGCTGGGATCTACGCGCAGGTGATCGATGACGGCGCGGGCGCGACCGTCGCCGCGGCGTCGAGCCTTGACAAGGGGCTCGGCAAGCCGGAGGACGCCGGCAAGATCGGCGTGTCCAAGGCGGTCGGCAAGCTCGTGGCCGAGCGCGCGAAGGCCGCGGGAGTCTCCCAGGTGGTGTTCGACCGTGGGGGCGCCCGCTACCACGGCCGCGTGAAGGCTCTCGCTGAGGGCGCTCGCGACGGCGGACTTGTTTTCTAGCCGCCGCAACCAAGCTACGTAAGGACGAACGACATGGCAGGACCTGGTGGTGGAGGACCTCCCCGCGGCGGCCGCGAGCGCGGTCGGCGGGAGGAGGAGCGCAGCCCGTATGAGGAGAAGGTCGTCGCGATCAATCGCGTCGCCAAGGTCGTCAAGGGCGGCCGGCGGTTCTCCTTCACCGCGCTGGTGGTCGTCGGCGACGCCGCCGGCACGGTGGGCGTGGGCTATGGGAAGGCCAAGGAGGTGCCGGCGGCGATTCAGAAGGGCGTGGAGGAGGCCAAGAAGAACTTCTTCCATGTCCCGATGATCCAGAAGACGATCGTGCACCCGGTGATCGGCGAAGCCGGCTCCGGGCAGGTCGTGCTGAAGCCGGCTGCGCCCGGCACCGGCGTCATCGCCGGTGGCCCGGTGCGAGCGGTGCTCGAGTGCGCGGGCATCAGCGACGTGCTCGCCAAGTCTCTTGGCACGTCCAATCCGATCAATGTCGTGCACGCCACGGTCGCGGCGCTCAAGTCGCTGCGCGAGCCGGCGGACGTCGCGCGGCTGCGCGGCCTTGATCTTGAGGAGGTCATCCCCAAGAAGATGCTGGCGAACCTCAAGGCGGGCGCGTGATGACAGCGGCGAAGAAGGGCGCGGAGGCGCAGCTTGCGATCACTCAGATCCGCAGCCTCATCGGCGCCCGCGAAGGGCATCGGCGCACCGTCCGAGCGCTGGGCCTGCGACGCATCGGGCATCGGGTCACCCAGCCGGATCGGCCCGAGATCCGAGGGATGATCGCCAAGGTCAGCCACCTTGTCACCGTCGGCGAGGCCGCCGCCGACGGCGCGGGCGCGGCGAGGACGTCGGTCGAGTCGCAGGCGGCGAAGTCAGCGTCACCGAAGCCGGCTGCCGCGTCTGCTGATTCGGCGTCTGCCAAGACCGCCAAGCCCAAGACCGCCAAGCCCAGCGCGGCGAAGTCCGGCACGGCCAAGTCCGCCGCCGCCAAGCCGACCGCCGCCAAGTCCGGCACGGCCAAGTCCGCTGCCGCCAAGCCGAAAGCAACGGCCGGCAAGAACGCCGACGCGGGCAAAGCCAAAGCCGGCGAGGCCGAGGAGCAGTCATGAAGATCCACCACTTGAAGCCGGCCTCCGGCGCTCATCAGGCGAAGACCCGCAAGGGCCGCGGCGAGGGAGGCAGGCGCGGCAAGACCGCCGGGCGCGGCACGAAGGGCACGGGCGCGCGCGGCAGCGGCAAGCTGCACGCGGGGTTCGAGGGCGGCCAGATGCCGCTCCAGCGCCGCCTGCCCAAGCTGCCCGGGTTCACTCCCCGCAACCGCGTGGAGCACGCCACGGTGAATGTCGCCCGGATCGGCGCGGCGTTCGACGACGGCGACGAGGTGACCCCCGAGTCGCTGCGCGCGAAGGGCCTGATCCGACGAGGCTCGGCGCCCGTGAAGATCCTCGGGACCGGCGAGCTGGACAAGAAGCTCAGCGTCTCCGCCCATGCGTTCTCCGAGGCCGCTCGCGCCAAGATCGAGTCGGGCGGCGGCAGCGCCACGGTCCTGCCGCCTCGCCCCGCGGCCAGCTAGCGCATCGAGGAGCCGGGATGCTTCGCGCCTTCGCCAACGCCTTCAAGATCCCCGATCTGCGGGGCAAGATCCTCTTCACCCTCGCGATCATCGCGGTCTACCGGTTCGGCTCCTTCGTGCCGATCCCGGGGGTCGACTACGAGGTCCTGCGCTCGGCTCTGGATCAGGCCGAGGCGGCCGGCGCGGGCGGAGCCACGGCGCTGATCGATCTGTTCTCCGGCGGTGCGCTCACCCAGCTGGCCGTCTTCGCGCTGGGGATCATGCCCTACATCACCTCGAGCATCATCATGCAGCTGCTCACGGTTGTGATCCCCAAGCTCGAGGAATGGCAGCGCGAGGGCGAGACGGGGACGAAGAAGATCACCCAATGGACCCGCTACCTGACGATCGTGCTGGCGATCCTGCAGGCCACAGGGCTGCTGGCGATCATCCGCAACCAGCCGGAGCAGCTGTTCGGCCCGGCCGGGCAGGGTCTGCAGGTGATCCCGAGTGACCTCAACACCCTGTGGATCACCCTGCTGCAGATCCTCACGCTGACGGCCGGAACCGCGTTCATCATGTGGCTGGGCGAGCTGATCACCCAGCGCGGCATCGGCAACGGCATGTCGCTGATGATCTTCGCCGCGATCGTGTCCAGCCTGCCCGGCCAGGGCAGCGCGATCCTGCGCTCGGACGGCGGAAACATTCTGTTCCCGATCGCCATGGCGGTGGGCCTGCTGCTGATCGTCGGCGTGGTCTTCGTCGAGCAGGGTCAGCGGCGCATCCCCGTGCAGTACGCCAAGCGCCAGGTGGGGCGGCGGATGTACGGCGGGACGTCGACCTACATCCCGCTCAAGGTGAACCAGTCCGGCGTGATCCCGATCATCTTCGCGTCATCGCTGCTGTATCTGCCGTCGCTGGCGGCCACGATCATCAACCGCCCGGGCTTCACGAACTTCGTCGACAACTACTTCTCGACGGGCTCGCACTGGAGCTACATCCTCACCTACTTCATCCTGGTGGTGTTCTTCGCCTACTTCTACACGGCGATCACGTTCAACCCGATCGACATCGCCGACAACATGAAGAAGTACGGCGGGTTCATCCCCGGAATCCGGCCGGGCCGGCCCACCGCCGAGTACCTGGACCGGGTGCTGACCCGGATCACCCTGCCCGGCTCGCTGTATCTGGCGTCGCTGGCCATCCTGCCGCTGCTCGTGCTGAGCGCGGCGGGGATCCAGTTCCCGTTCGGAGGCGCGACGCTGCTGATCGTGGTGGGCGTGGGGCTGGAGACGATGAAGCAGCTGGAGAGCCAGCTCATGCAGCGCCACTACGAGGGATTCCTCAAGACCTGACCAGGAGACACCAGCGTGCGACTCGTGCTGCTCGGTCCCCCGGGCGCCGGCAAGGGAACTCAGGCGGTCCGCATCGCCGAAGAGTTCGCCCTGCCGCATATCGCCACCGGCGACATCTTCCGCGCCAACGTGGCGCTGGAGACGCCGCTGGGTCTGCAGGCCAAGGCGATCATGGAGCGCGGCGAGCTCGTGTCCGATGAGATCGTGATCCAGATGGTGCAGGACCGACTGGACGAGGAGGACGCGATGCGCGGCTTCCTGCTCGACGGGTTCCCGCGCACCGTGCCGCAGGCGGAGGCTTTTGAGCGTTTTCTCCGTGCGCGCGGGAAGCCGCTGGACGGGGTGCTGCGCTTCGACGTCCCCGAGGATGAGCTCGTCGCCCGGCTGCACGGGCGGCGAACCCTGGAGGGGCGCGCCGATGACGAGGCCCAGGTGATCGCCAACCGCCTCGCGGAGTACCGCGACAAGACCGCGCCGTTGGAGGCCTTCTACCGCGACCGCGGACTGCTGGTCGAGATCGATGCGCTTGGGCCTGTCGACGAAGTCACCGCCCGCACGCTGGGCGCGCTGCGTGCACTCGAGGCGGCCGGCGCATGATCGTTCGGAAGTCGCCGGCCGAAGTCGAGCTGATGGCGAAGGCGGGCAAGGTCGTCGCTGACCTTCATGAGATCCTGCATGAGGCGCTGCGACCCGGCATGTCGACTGCGGATCTGGACGAGATCGCCGAGCGCGAGCTGCGCAGCCGCGGCGCTATCCCGTCGTTCAAGGGCTATCGGGGGTTCCCGGCCACGCTGTGCACGTCAGTCAACCGCGAGATCGTCCACGGGATCCCGTCGCCCCGGGTCGTGCTGCGGGAAGGCGACCTGATCAAGATCGACGCAGGCGCCATCGTCGACGGCTATCACGGCGACTCGGCGGTGACCTGGGTCGTGGGCGAGCAGGCGCCCGCCACCGTCCTCGACCTGGTCGCTCGCACGCGCGGCGCGCTGTGGGCCGGGCTGCGCCGCGCCCAGGCCGGCAACCGCGTGACGGACATCTCCTCGGCGGTTGAGGCGTGCGCCCTGCCGCACGGCTACGGCGTTGTCCGCGAGTATGTCGGCCACGGGATCGGGCGCTCGCTGCACGAGGACCCTCAGATCCCCAACTACGGCCGTCCCGGTCGGGGACCCAAGCTGGCGGTGGGCCTGGTCATCGCGGTGGAGCCCATGTTCAATCTCGGCGGCGCGGAGACCGCGGTGCTCGATGACGAGTGGACGGTCGTCACGGCGGACGGATCACTGTCCTCGCATTGGGAGCACACCGTGGCCATCACGCCCGATGGCCCATGGGTGCTGACTGCCCGCTCGGACGAGCCCGCCTGGCCGCTGCGCGATCCGCAGCGCGTGCCCGGGGCTGAGGCCGAGGTTGCGCGCTCCCATGAGCCTGCGCGGGGTGGACGGTCATGAGCGCGGATGCTAGTCTTGCGGTTCGGTCCCGCCCTGCTGAGTGCAATGGCACGACTGTGCGGGGCCTTCTGCGCTGTCCTCAGCCTGGTCCGTCCATCCGATGCGCTTATCGCATGGGCGGCATGCGAGGCGGCCTGGGGGCGGACCGGCACGTGAGAGGAGCCAAGGCGTGAAGGTCCAGCCGTCCGTCAAGAAGATCTGTGAGAAGTGCCGGGTGATTCGCCGGCACGGCCGAGTGATGATCATTTGCAGCAACCCTCGCCACAAGCAGCGGCAGGGCTGAGGCGACCCGCGAGGAGCGACAGGAATGGCAAGAATCGCCGGCGTCGACCTCCCGCGCGAGAAGCGCGTGGAGATTGGGCTGACTTATATCTACGGCGTGGGGCGCACGCGCTCCCGGGCGGCGCTGGTGGCCACCGGTGTCGACCCGTCCACGCGCGTCCGGGACCTGGCCGACGACGACGTCAAGCGGCTGCGGGATTTCATTGACGCCACCTTCAAGGTCGAGGGCGACCTTCGGCGCGAGGTCGCGCAGAACATCAAGCGCAAAGTCGAGATCGGCTGCTACCAGGGCATCCGCCACCGCCGCGGACTGCCCGTGCGCGGCCAGCGGACGCACACCAACGCGCGCACGCGCAAGGGCCCCAAGCGGACCGTCGGCGGCCTGAAGAAGAAGCTTCGCAAGTAGGCGGCGCACGCCCGACAGAACACGGACACCATATGGCACAGCAGAAGAAGCAGGCCGGCGCGAAGGCGAAAGCTCGGGGCCGCAAGAAGGAGCGGCGCCAGGTCGCGTACGGCCAGGCGCACATCAAGAGCTCCTTCAACAACACGATCGTGACGATCACCGACCAGGAGGGCAACGTGCTGTCCTGGGCGTCATCGGGCAACGCGGGCTTTAAGGGCAGCCGCAAGTCGACGCCGTTCGCGGCGCAGCTTGCCGCTGAGCAGGCCGCCAAGCGCGCCGCCGAGCACGGGGTGCGCAAGGTCGATGTCTACGTCAAGGGGCCTGGCTCCGGGCGCGAGACCGCCATCCGGTCGCTGCAGGCGCACGGGCTGGAGGTCGCCGCCATCAAGGACGTCACGCCCATCCCGCACAACGGCTGTCGTCCGCCCAAGCGCCGCCGCGTCTGATACCCCGGCGCTCACACCGCTCTCTCCGCTCTCCTAGAGGAAGAAATCACCGAATGGCTCGCTATACCGGTCCGGACTGCAAGCTCTGCCGACGCGAGCGGCAGAAGCTGTACCTCAAGGGCACCCGCTGCGAGGGCCCCAAGTGCGCCATCGAGAAGCGCCCGTACCCTCCCGGCGAGCACGGCCGCGGGCGGATCAGGGAGAGCGAGTACCTGCTCCAGCTGCGCGAGAAGCAGAAGGCTCGCCGCATCTACGGCGTGCTCGAGCGCCAGTTCCGCAACTACTACGAGGAGGCGTCTCGTCAGGCAGGGCTGACGGGTGAGAACCTGCTCGTCCTGCTCGAGACGCGGTTGGACAACGTCGTGTACCGCGGCGGCCTGGCCCGCTCGCGCGACGAGGCCCGCCAGATGGTGCGCCACCGCCACTTCCAGGTGAACGGCCGCACCGTCAACATCCCCTCGTATCGCGTGCGCGTCGGCGACGTCGTCGCCGTCCGCGAGCGCGCCCGCAACATCGTGCCGATCCTCGGGTCATTGGAGCTCATCGGCGCGAAGCAGATTCCGTCCTGGGTGTCGACCGACACCAGCAAGCTGCAGATCTCTGTGCTCGGCCTGCCGACGCGACAGCAGATCGACGTCCCCGTCCAAGAGCAGCTGATCGTCGAGCTGTACTCGAAGTAGCGCGGCCACCGCGCCTTTGAGCAGACCAACATCCTCCGTAGGAGGCGACAAGAACAGTGCTGATCGTCCAGCGCCCCACCATCACAGAAGAGCCCCTCGCGGAGGCCAACCGCTCCGCGTTCAGCATCGAGCCGCTGGAGCCGGGATTCGGCTACACGCTCGGCAACAGCCTGCGGCGAACGCTGCTGTCCTCGATCCCGGGGGCGGCCGTCACCAGCGTGCGCATCGAGGGCGTGCTGCACGAGTTCAGCTCGGTCGAGGGAGTCAAGGAGGATGTCACCGACATCATCCTGAATCTCAAGGAGCTTGTGCTGCGCTCGCACAGCGACCAGCCCGTCGAGATCTTTCTCGGCGGCGAGGGCCCCGGTGAGATCACCGCCGACTTCATCACCGCGCCCAGCGAGGTGGAGATCCTCAACCGCGATCTGCACATCGCCACGCTCAACCGCAAGGGCCGCGTGGAGATGTACCTCACGGTCGAGCGGGGACGCGGCTATGTCTCGGCGGAACGCAACAAGCGCCAGGACCAGGCCATCGGCGTCATCCCGATCGACTCGATCTACTCGCCGGTGCGCCGTGTGACCTACCGCGTCGAGGCGACGCGCGTCGAGCAGATGACCAACTACGACCGCCTGATCCTCGACGTCGAGACTGACGGCTCCGTGACGCCGGCCGAGGCGCTGGCCAGCGCCGGCGAGACGCTGCGCGACCTGTTCGGGCTGTTCGGCGAGTTCGAGGAGTCGGGCCCCGGTGGCCTGGCCATCGGCGCGGACACTGCGGCCTCCGCGCCGTCCTCGCCCAATCTGCTGCTGCCGATCGAGGACATGGACTTGTCCGTCCGGTCGTACAACTGCCTCAAGCGCGAGGGCGTCGACACCGTCGGCGAGCTCGTGACCAAGACCGAGCAGGATCTGCTCGACATCCGCAACTTCGGCCAGAAGTCCATCGAGGAGGTCAAGCAGAAGCTTGGCGAGATGGGACTGTCGCTGGCCGAGTACGGCGGCTACGCCGTCTGACGACTCACCTGCCGAAGGATCTCGAGACTCATGCCGCAGCCCAGGAAGGCGCCCCGGTTCGGGGGCTCCCCGTCCCATCACAACATGATCCTCGCCAACCTGGCGACGGAGCTGTTCCGCCACGGGCGCATCACCACGACGCTGACCAGAGCGAAGACGGTGCAGCCGCTGGCTGAGCGCATGATCACCTTCGCCAAGCGGGGCGACCTCGCCAGCCGGCGTCAGGTGCTGCGAGTGATCCGCGACCGCGATGTGGTGCACAAGCTGTTCACCGACATCGGCCCGGCATTCGCCGAGCGCAACGGCGGCTGCACCCGAGTCGTGAAGCTTGGGCCGCGCAAGGGCGACGCTGCTGAGATGGCGGTCATCGAGCTGGTGCAGGGCGTATCCGGCGACGGCGGAGGCGCTCTGGACGAGGCGCCGCGGCGCCGCTGGAGTCTGCGCCGCAGCCGCGGCACCCAGTCGACCACGGCGCGGGAGCGCAGCGAAGAGCTGGCGGCCGCGATCGACCGGGGCGAAGACCTCAGCGCGGAGTACGCCGAGGATGAGGACCATGATCACGATCACGATCATGACGAGTCCGCAGGTCCCGCCTCAGACGACGAGGGCCCGCAGGTTGATCCGGCCGAGGTCGAGGCTCGTCTGGCCGCCGAGGAGAGCGCGGACGACGAGGCTGCCGACGCCGACGCTGACGCCGACCCGGACGCCGAAGCCGACGCTGACGACGCGGACGCCGAAGCCGACGCTGACGACGCGGACGCCGAAGCCGGCGACGAGGCCAAGGGGTAGGCACCCAGCGCGTGGGCGATGCACGAGTCCGCGTTCGCATCGACTTGGCCTACGACGGGTCAAGCTTCCACGGCTTCGCCCGCCAGCCTTCCCAGCGCACCGTCCAGGGCGTGCTTGAGGAGTCCCTCGCCCGGCTCGCCGGCGCTCCTGTTGAGATCACCGGGGCCGGGAGAACCGACGCTGGCGTCCACGCCGCCTTCCAGACGGTCCACGGCGACGTTCCCGCGCACTCGCGCCTGGTGCGCGATATGGCTGCCGCGCGCAGGGCTCTGGACAAGCTGTGCGGCCCGGAGATCACGATCTGGCGCGTGCGGGCGGTCCCGAGCTCGTTCGATGCCCGCTTCTCAGCCACGCAGCGGCGCTACCGCTATCGGCTGTGCGACGCAGAGGCGATCAGCCCGCTGTGGCGTCACGACACGTGGCACGTCGGGCCGCCGGGGATCGATGAGGCGGCGATGCAAGCCGGCGGGGGTCATCTGCTCGGCGAGCACGACTTCTCGTCATTCTGCCGCCGCCGGGACGAGGAGCATCTGACGCGGCGGATCGACCGGCTCGATGTCGTACGGCAGCCCGCGGGCCTGCTCGTCGTGCGAGTCGATGGCAAGGCGTTCTGTCATCAGATGGTGCGGTCAGTCGTCGGCTGCCTGCTCGCGGTCGGCCGCGGCAAGCGCCCGCCGAGCTGGGTCGGTGAGGTTCTGGCGGCCCGCGACCGTCAGGCGGTCGGCCAGGTCGCCCCCCCGCACGGCCTCACGCTCACCGGCGTGTCGTATCGCTGACAGCGGCTCCCGCACGCACAACACGGTGCGCGCCGCCTCCGGCCGCCAGAAGTTGAAGACTTGGCGACACATGCGTCGCCGATTCAACAACTTCGGCCGGGGTAGGCGCGGGGATGGCTCCGTGGCGGGTTGCTGCGCTCGCAGAGGTGGCGGGTTGCTGCGCTCGGAGGGGTGGCGTACGCTATGCGTTCGTGCGGTTGGGCCGCGCGCCTTTCTGTGCCTGAGCCCGCCGACGACCCGTTCGGCCGATCCGCTGGCTGACTCGACCTACTGAAAGCCCTTTGATGCGCACGTACTCACCACGCCCTTCTGACATCGAGCGCGCCTGGTACGTCGTGGACGCCCAGGACGTGGTGCTCGGCCGGCTCGCCACCCGAGTGGCCCATGTGCTGCGCGGCAAGCACAAGCCGCAGTTCGCCCCGCACATGGACGTCGGCGACCATGTGATCGTCATCAACGCCGCCGGGATCCGCCTCACCGGCGCCAAGGCCGAGCAGAAGCTGGCCTATCGTCACTCGGGCTATCCGGGCGGGCTCAAGTCGGTGCCGTTCGCTCGGCTGCTGGCCGAGAAGCCTGAGCGCCTCGTGGAGCGCGCGGTCAAGGGCATGCTGCCGCGCAACACGGTCGGACGCGAGCAGCTCACCAAGCTCAAGGTCTACGCCGGCGCCGACCACCCGCATTCCGCGCAGAAGCCCATCCCGCTTCCGCCCGAGCTCTCGCCCACATCCGTCAAGCAGTAAGAGGATCGATCGTATGGCTGCCACAAACGTCGCGTCAAAGACCTACACCGGACGCCGCAAGACCTCTGTCGCCCGCGTGCGGCTGGTCGCCGGAACCGGCCAGTTCAAGCTGAACGGCCGCCCGCTGGAGGACTACTTCCCGGTGGAGACGGTCCGCGCGCTGGTGCTCGAGCCGTTCCAGGTCACCGAGACCGAGGGCGCGTTCGACGTCATCGCGCGCATCCACGGCGGGGGCGTGACCGGCCAGGCCGGCGCGCTGCGCCACGGGATCGCCAGGGCTTTGGAGGGCGAGGACTCCGAACTGCGGCCGCCGCTGAAGAAGGCCGGCCTGCTGACCCGCGACGCTCGCAAGACCGAGCGCAAGAAGTACGGGCTGAAGAAAGCCCGCAAGGCGCCGCAGTACAGCAAGCGCTGACCGCCGCGCGTCGCCTCGATGGGTCAGCTGTTCGGCACCGACGGGATCCGCGGAGTCGCGAACACCGAGCTCACGCCTGAGCTGGCCGTCGGACTCGGCCGCGCCGTGGTGCGAACCCTCAAGGAGGAGGGCGTCGCTCGGCCGCACATCGTGATCGGCCGCGATCCCCGGTCGTCGGGGGAGATGCTCGAGGCGGCGCTGGTCGCGGGAATCTGCTCGGCCGGTGGGGATATCACCTCGCTCGGAGTGATTCCCACTCCGGGAGTGGCGTTCCTCACCGGCCAGATCGGCGCGGACAGCGGCGCGATGATCTCCGCCAGCCACAATCCCGTCGAGGACAATGGGATCAAGTTCTTCGGACCGACCGGCTACAAGCTCACCGATGTCGAGGAGGACCGGGTCGAGGAGCTCCTCCAGCGCTCCGAGGAGCATCGCCCCACCGGTGTCGCGATCGGCAGGGCCGCCGATCGTCCAGAGCTCATCGATGCCTACCTCGATCACCTTGTCGCCAGCGTCGGTGAATCCCTGACGGGTCTGCGCGTCGTCGTCGATTGCGCGAACGGCGCTGCGTCGCGCGCCGCCCCGGCGGTGCTGGGCCGCCTCGGCTGCGACGTGACTGCCATCAACGCTGAGCCGGACGGCAACAACATCAATGCGGGCTGCGGCTCCACGCACCCGGAGGTCGTCGCCCGCGTCGTCACCGAGATAGGCGCCGACGTGGGCCTGTCGCACGATGGGGACGCCGACCGGCTGATCGCCGCGGATGCAACCGGTCAGATCGTGGACGGCGATGCGGTGCTCGCGATCCTGGCGGAGCGGCTGCACCGAGAGGAAGGGCTGGCGACCGTCGTCACGACGGTGATGACCAATCTCGGCTTCAAGCAGGGCATGGAGGCGCTGGGCGTCGAGGTCGTCCAGACGAAGGTGGGTGACCGCTACGTGCTCGAGGCGATGCTGGCGGGCGACCATCCGATCGGCGGTGAGCAGTCGGGGCATGTGATCTTCTCGCGCCACGCCACGACCGGGGATGGTGTGCTGACGGCGGTCCAACTGCTGTCCGCCATGGCCTCCAGCGGCCGGAGCCTCGCCGATCTTGCCACGGTGATGCGCCGATTCCCTCAGGTTCTTGTCAACGTCTCCGGCGTCGACCGGGGCCGCCTGCCGGAGGCGAGGGCACTGTGGGACGCGGTGGCCGCGGAAGAGGCCGCCCTGGCTGAGACCGGCCGGATCCTCGTCCGCGCCTCAGGCACCGAGCCCCTTGTGCGGGTGATGGTCGAAGCGGCGACTCAGGAGCGGGCCGCCGAGACCGCCGAGCGTCTTGCCAAGGTCGCCGCCGCAGAGCTTGCTGTCGGCTGAGCGGCACTGCCCGCCCGTCGCTCCATCGTCCGTCGGCGGGCCAGCGCGCCAGGCGAGCGCGCCAGGCCACCGGGCGGACTACTTGACGAAGCGAATCGTCAGCGGATACCGGTAGGCCTCTGCCTGCGAGGCTTTGATGCCTGCGATCACGACGAACACGGCCCACGCGATTCCGGCCGCGAACAGGATGAACGCTAGGGGGATGAAGCCGAGCCCGAGGGTCAGGATCCCGACGATCGAGCCCACGATCGTCGCGCCGGTGAAGTAGAGAAATGCCGAGATGTTGAAATTGACGGCTTCCTTGCCGTGGGAATCGACGTAGGCGCTCTCGTTGCGCTTGACCAGCCAGATCACCAGCGGCCCCGCGATCCACGGAATGCCGATGAACTGCGCCAGCGCGCTCAGGTGCGCGAACATCGCCCAGTTGCGCTCATCGGACGTCGGCGCGCCCGGGAGAGTCGGAGCGCCGGCAGGGGTCGAAGCGCCGGCAGGGGTCGGCGCGGGCCACGGCGTGGGCGCCGCAGCAGGCTCCTGCGGCGCCTGCTCGACCGGTGTCCCGCAGTTTGAGCAGACGGTCGCCGCGTCGCTGAGCTCGGTCCCGCAGTTGCGACACGCTGGCATCACAGTCCCCCTATCAGAGCATTTCGGCCAGTCTAACCAAGGTCGTCCGGGCGGTCGCTGACCGCGTGACCCGCTTCCCGCAGTGCGGAGGCGGCTCGATGCAGATCGCCGGACCTCACCAGCAGGTAGTCGGTGTCGAACGTGGCGCTGGGGAACAAGCTCACGCCCGCCGCGGCCAGCGGGACGGCCAGCGCCGCCATCACCCCCGTCAGCGCCAGATCCAGCGGTCCCTCCACCTCAAGCAGCCGCCACGGCCCCGAAGACTGCACGTCCGGCGGCACGCCCGCGGCGAGGCAGACCAGCGAGAGCTCCGCAGGCGTGCGCGTGACGCTGGACCACGGTCCGACGGCCCACTCGGGGACGGCGGCGCCCGCTTGCAGGCGCACGATCCGATACTCCTCGGGCCACGTCAGCAGGCGCATGGACCTATCCTTTACGTTCGCCCGGCATGATGCTGTACGCGTGGCTTAGGATCATGGCCCACGAGTGCGCAGAAAGGGTTGAGGACTTCCGTGTTGCTGGTTGCCCTCGCCGGCGGGATCGGTGCGGCGAGGTTCCTGTCGGGCCTGGTCCGCGTCACCGAGCCGACGCAGCTCACCGTGGTGGGGAATACGGGCGACGATCTGGTGCTGAACGGGCTCCACATCAGCCCGGATCTGGACACCGTCGCCTACACCCTGGGAGGCGGGGTCCACGCGGGCCAGGGCTGGGGCCGCGCCGAGGAGACGTTCGCCGTCGCATCTGAGCTGCGGGAGCGCTACGGGCGCTCGGACTGGTTTGCGCTCGGGGATCGGGACATCGCCACCCACCTGGTGCGCTCCAGCATGCTGGCCGAAGGCCACTCGCTTTCCTCAGCGACCGCGGAGATCGCCCGCCGCTGGCATCTGGGCTTCGCGCTGGTGCCGATGACCGACGAGGCCGCTCCGACGCGGATCCGAACGGCTGACGGTCGAACGCTGCACTTCCAGGAATGGTGGGTGGGCGAGCGCGCTGAGCCTGCCGTCGAGCAGGTTGACCTGTCCGCCGCCCGGGCGGCGTCACCCGCCCCCGGCGTCATCGACGCGCTGGCCGCGGCGGACGCGGTGATCCTGTGCCCGTCCAACCCCGTCGTGTCCATCGGGCCGATTCTCGAGGTCGAGGGGATCCGAGCCGTCCTGTCTGGCGTCCCCGTGGTCGGGGTGTCGCCGATCGTGGGAGGCCAGGTCGTGCGCGGCATGGCGGACCGCCTGCTGCCCGGGGTCGGCGTTGAGGTCTCGGCTGCGGGGGTCGCCCGGCTCTACTCTGGCTTTCTCGACGGCTGGGTGATTGATTCGCAGGACGCTGGGCACGCGGAGGCGATCGTCGCAGAGGGCGTCCGCGTGGCCGTCACCGACACGATCATGCGCACCCCGGAAGTGACGGAGGCGCTCGCTCGGACCGTGCTCGACCTCGTCGCGAAGCTGAGAGGAGACGGGCGTTGATCGCATGCTGAGCATCATTCCGGTGGCGGGGCTGCCTGAGGTCGGTGCGGGCGACGACCTCGCCGAGCTGATCGCCGGCGCGGCTGATCTGCGCGAGGGCGATGTCGTCGTGGTCTCGCAGAAGATCGTCAGCAAGGCTGAGGGCATGGTCGAGCGGCCGTACGCCGGCGAGCCGCTGGCGATGGCCAGGCGCCGGCTGGCAATGCGGCAGGCGGTGCGGGTCCTGGTGGATACCGAGCAGGCGCTCATCATCGAGACCGAGCACGGGCTGGTGTGCGCCAACGCCGGGGTTGACGCTTCCAACGTCCCGGACGGCGGAATCACCCTGCTCCCGGTCGACCCCGACGGCAGCGCCCGGCGCCTGCGCGAAGGTCTGCGCCGGGCGGCGGGGGTCACCACCGCGGTGCTCATCTCCGATACCTTCGGCCGTCCATGGCGGGTCGGCCAGACCGATGTCGCGATCGGCGCGGCCGGGATGTCGGTGATCCGCGACGAGCGCGGCGGGCTTGACCGCTCCGGGGTGAAGCTCGACGTCACCCAGATCGCGATCGCGGATGAGGCGGCGGCCGCCGCCGATCTGGCCCGGCGGAAGGCCGACGGCATGCCCGTGGTGATCGTCCGAGGCCTTGACTATCAGCCTGATGGGGCTGCGCGCGCCCATGATCTGGTCCGCCCGACTGAGCATGACCTCTTCCCGCGTGGAAGGGGCGGCGTCACCGACGCGCTCGCGGAGATGGTCGCGCCGGCGTCGTGGGCGGGCCCGGTCGATGGCGGGGATCTGCTGCGCGCCATGGCGGCGGCGGTGGCCGCTGGCGGCGGCGGCGTGGGAATCAACGAGCTGCGGTCGCGCAGGAAGCAGACTGTGCTCGCGGTGCGTTCCGCAACGGGGCAGGCCGTCGATGCGGGCGCGGCGGCCGGGGCGCTGATGGCCGCCCTTGTGGACCTCGGCTATGCAGCGGTCCGCCGCGCGCCTGCCGCCGGCGAGCAGGCCCACGCGGTCATCGAAGGTGGCCGGCCCGGCAAACCGCGCGAGGTGCCGCTGCAGCCGCCGGCGGACTCTGCGGACTCGGCCGACTCGGCGGAAGCGTGACGGCGGCTACACTTGCCGCGTGCCTGCGGCGTAGCTGCAGGCACTGGCCCGTCTACAGGAGAGCGCAGTGTCGGACGAGGAGGCCCTCAGCAAGAGGGAGCGGCAGAAGGCCAGGCGGCAGGAGCGCCTGCAGGAGCAGCGCGTCGCTGCTGATCGGGCCCGCCGCAGCCGGCTGACCGTTCTGATTGCGATCGCGCTCATCATCGCCGCCGGAATCGGCTATCTCGTGTTCGACCGCGCCGCGCAGCGCCAGGCGGTCGCCGCCCTGGTCGACGAGATGGGCTGCACGCCGGCCGAGGCGCAGCCGGACGAGGGCCAGGGCCACTTCGGGTCACTCGACGAGCTGTCGGCGAATCCGCCGCAGGGGCTGTACAAGGACGGACTGGGCACGTCCGGCATGCACATGCCTGACGTGGCGCGCAGCGGCGTGTATGACGTCAAGGTCGACCAGCGCCTGGTGGTGCACAACCTCGAGCACGGCTACGTCGCGTTCTGGTACGACGCCGGCGCCGATGCTGACCAGGTCGAATCGCTGAAGGAGTGGGCTCGCCGTCAGATCGACCGCGGCCGCCAGAAGGTGGTTGTGGCCGAGATCCACGAGGAGCTCCCCGGCGAGGCGAACTTCGCTGCCGTCACGTGGGGAAGCCGCCAGCTGTGCGAGGGATTCGCTCCGGAGATCGCCGAGACGTTCCTGGACCGCTTCCATGGCAACGCCGCAGCGCCTGAAGCCCTCGTGGCCCCGCATGTCGGCGAGGGCTTCATCGACCCGGCTGAGATCGGCGGTCCGGTCCTTTACCCGCCGATCGGCGACTTCGGCATCGCTGCGGGCGACGGCGGAGGAGGAGAGGCGTCGATGGATCCCGCAGCGACAGAGGGCACGGAGGCCCCGGAGGCGACGGAGACTCCAGCCTCCGAGTGACGCGTGACGCGTGATGACTCGGCCAGGGGGCCGGCTGGACGGGAGATGACGCCGCGCCCCTGTGCCCCGAGGCTACGATCATCCCATGTGCGGCATCATCGGCTACACCGGGTCCGAGCAGGCGCTGCCGATCCTCATCGAGGGCTTGGCCACTCTGGAGTACCGAGGCTATGACTCAGCCGGGGTCGCCGTCACGGACCGCGACGCGCTCCGGGTGGTCAAGCGCAAAGGCAAGCTGGCGAATCTTCGCGAGGCGCTGGACGGGCAGGCCCTGTCCGGCACCGCAGGGCTGGGTCACACGCGCTGGGCCACGCACGGCGATCCCAGCGACCGCAACGCCCACCCGCACCTTGACGCCGACGGCGATCTAGCGGTCGTGCACAACGGGATCATCGAGAACTTCGCCGACCTTCGCGCCGAGATGGCGGCCGACGGCGTCGAATTTCTCTCCGATACCGACACCGAAGTCGTCGCCCACCTGATCGCCCGCAGCTTCGCCGGTGACCTGCCTGCCGCGGTGCGGGCAGCTGTGGGCCAGCTGCAGGGGGCTTTCGCGATCGCCGTCGTCGACCGACGCCGGCCCGACACGCTGGTCGCCTTCCGGCGCCAGGCGCCCCTGGTGCTGGGGCATGTCGAGGGGGCCAGCCTGCTCGCCAGCGACGTCGCAGGCCTGATTTCGCGCACTCGCGATATCGAGGCGCTGCTCAACGATCAGCTGGCCATTCTCACCCCGCGGGGCATCACGGTGACCGACCTCGACGGGCGCCCCGCTGAGGGGCATCGCTACACCGTCGACTGGGATGTCGCCGCGGCAGAGAAGCAGGGCTATCCCCATTTCATGCTCAAGGAGATCCACGAGCAGCCGGAGGCCGTCCGCGAGACGCTGCTGGCGCGGATGAGCGCGGACGGCGGCATCACGCTGGACGAGCTGCGCCTCCCGCCCGAAGAGCTGCGGCACATGGACAAGGTGTATGTCGTCGCCTGCGGAACCAGCTATCACGCCGGCATGGTCGCCAAGTACGCGATCGAGCACTGGGCGGGCATCGGCGTCGAGGTCGAGATCGCCAGCGAGTTCCGCTACCGCGATCCGATCCTCACCCCGCACACGCTCGTCGTCGCGATCAGCCAGTCCGGCGAGACCGCCGACACGCTCGCTGCGGCGGGTCATGCCCGCGACCAGCAGGCGAAGGTGATCGCCATCACCAACGTGGTCGGCAGCACGCTGGCGCGAGAGGCCGACGCGGTGCTGTACACCCGCGCCGGCCCGGAGATCGGCGTCGCGGCAACCAAGACGTTCATCACGCAGATGGTCGCGCTTGACGTGCTGGCGCTGTATCTGGCCCAGACGCGCCGAGCGCTGTTCCCCGATGAGTGCCGAGATCACCTGCTGCGCATGGAGGCCCTTCCCGGGCTGCTGTCGCGAGTGCTCGAGCAGGATGGCCAGCTGGCTGACCTGGCGGGCATATTCGCCGACGCCAGCTACGTGATGTTCATCGGGCGCCACGCCGGCCTGCCGATCGCCCTCGAAGGCGCGCTGAAGCTCAAAGAGATCAGCTACGTCCATGCTGAGGGCTTCCCCGCCGGGGAGATGAAGCACGGCCCGATCGCGCTGATCGACAGCGACGGCCCGGTGGTGGCGCTGGCGACGCGCGGGCATGTGCGCGACAAGATGATGTCCAACATCCAGCAGGTCAAGGGCCGGGGAGCGGTCGTGCTGGCCATCGCCACCGAGGGCGACATCGAGATCAAGGAGCACGCCGACCATGTCGTGTACGTGCCTGAGGTGCACGAGCTGCTGTACCCCATTCTGACCGTCGTGCCGCTGCAGCTTCTCAGCTACCACGTCGCGACGGCTTTGGGGCGCGACGTCGATCAGCCCCGCAACCTCGCCAAGACCGTCACCGTCGAGTAGCGGGACGGCCTGGAGGATGGCGGTGATCGGGATCGGAGTCGACGCGCTGGAGATCAGCCGGATGCGCACCGCGGTGGAGCGGACGCCGTCGCTGCTGCAGCGAGTCTTCACCGAGCGCGAGCTGGCTTCGTGCATGACGCGCTGCGGCGACCTGCGCCACGGCGGGCTTGCCGCCCGCTTTGCGGCCAAAGAGGCCCTGGCAAAGGCGCTCGGGACCGGAATCCGAGGATTCGCCCTGCGCGACATCGAGATCCTCAACGATGAGGCGGGCAAGCCGGAGGCGCACCTGCACGGATCCGCTCGCAGCGCCGCCGAGTCTCGCGGGGTCGCGCGCGCGCACGTGTCGCTGTCCACCAGCCATGACCTCGCCGTCGCCAATGTGGTGCTCGAGGACGGCTCAGGGTGATTCCCCTCTACACCCCGCTGCAGGTGCGCATGATGGACGAGCGCGCCTTCGAGCGGGGGGTGGCGCCGCTCGATCTGATGGAGCGCGCCGCCGGCCATCTGGCGCGGGGAATCGTGGGTCTCGCCGGGGCCGGGTACGGCCTGCGCGCGGTGCTGCTGTGCGGCAACGGCAACAACGGCGGCGACGGGCTGGCGGCGGCTCGCCGGCTGCTTGACGCGGGCGCCCAGCCGACCGTGTGGCTGGTCGGCGCTGAATCGGATCTCGGCGCGGACGCAGCGGTGCAGCTGCGCCGCTGGCGGGAGACCGGAGGGCGGGTCGTCGCGCAGTCGCCGGAGGCGGCGCTGGCGACCGCTGATATCGCGGTCGACTGCCTGCTGGGCACCGGCGCGGCGGGGCCGCCGCGGGGCCGCTACGGCGAGGCGGTGGCGGCCATCAACGCCTTCGGCGGGCCGGTCGCGGCCTGCGATATCCCCACCGGAGTCGATGCGGACAGCGGGGCGGTGCCGGGCGATGCGGTGCGCGCCGACCTGACGGTGACGCTGGGCGGGCACAAGCGCGGGCTGCACATCTGGCCGGCGCGCGACTATGCAGGATGGATCGTCCTCGGGGATCTCGGCATTGTCGAGCCCGCCGACGAGCCGGTCGCCCAGGTCGTGGAGGCCCGCGACCTCGCCTGGCTCCTGCCGCCCCCGCCGTCGGAGGGCGAGGACAAGCGTGACCGCGGGGTCGTGGTGATCCTTGCCGGCTCGGCGGACATGATCGGGGCCGGGGTTCTGGCGGCGCGCGGCGCCATGGCGGCGGGCGCGGGTCTGGTCACGTTGGCGACCTCCGAGCGCGCCCGGCCGCTGATCGCTCCGTCGATCCCCGAGGCGCTCACCGTCGCGCTTCCAGACGATGACGCCGCGGCCGCGTTCGACCGGCTCGCCGCCGCGCTTGAGGGCGCCGACGTGCTGGCGCTGGGGCCAGGACTCGGTCGGGCGCCCGCGACGGCGGAGCTGGTGCGCCGAGTCGTCCGCGAGGTCGCCCTGCCGCTAGTGGTCGATGCCGACGGCATCAATGTGTTCCGCGGCGATGCCGACGCCCTGGCCGACCACGCTGCTCCGCTGCTGGTGCTCACGCCGCATATTCGCGAGTTGGGCAGGCTGGTCGGCGAGACAGACGTGTGGGATCGCCGGGTCGAGCTGCTCCCGCAGTGGGCCAAGTCATGGGCTTCGGTGATCGTGGCCAAAGGGCCAGCTTCGATCGTGGCCGCCCCTGACGGCCGCGTGTGGGTGAACTCGACGGGCGGGCCCGCCCTGGCCACGGGCGGGACCGGCGACGTGCTGACCGGCATGACCGCCGCGCTTCTCGCCCAGCGCGGGTCGCCTGAGACCGTCGCGGCGGCCGTCGCGCTGCACGGTCTGGCGGGTGCCGCCGCCGCAGATCGCCTGACGGCGCGCTCGGTGACCGCGCTGGATGTGGCGGCTGCGATCCCAACGGCGCTGTCGTCGGTGGAGCAGCGGCGGTGAGTTCATGTGCCGCCAGCGCGCGCGAGATCAGTGGGCCGCGCGCAGCCATGCGGGGGCTGCGTGCGTTCACGATCACTATTGAGCGCGAACGCACGCAAGAGGGTGCGGGCGTGGCTGGGCAGGCGCGCGTCTGGGAGCGCTGCGCATGACGCCCCGGCCCGATCAGGTGCCCGCCAGCGTGACCCGGATCATCGAGGGTTCGCCTGATCTCGGCGCGTCCAGCGCACGGTCCCAGCCGCCAGGCTCACGGCCGACATGGGCCGAGATCGACCTTGACGCCATCGCCGCCAACGTGGCGGCGCTGAAGGCGCAGGCGTCCGCGCCGAAGCTGATGGCGGTGGTCAAGGCTGACGGCTATGGCCACGGCATGGTCCCTGCCGCACGCGCCGCAGTGGCGGGCGGCGCGGACTGGCTGGCCGTCGCGCTGGTCGAGGAGGGCCAGGAACTGAGGGCGGCGGGCGTCGAGGCGCCCGTGCTGGTGATGACGGAGCCGCCGGTCTCCGCTGTATCCGCGCTGCTGGACGCCGGCCTCACCGCGGCGGTCTACACGCCCGCTTTCACCGACGCGCTCAGCCAGGCCGCCGTCCAGCGCGACGCGGGCCCCGCGCCGGTCCACTTGAAGCTGGACACCGGAATGCGCCGTGTCGGCGTGCCGCAGGCGGACTGGGACGACGCCCTGCGCCGGGTGCGCGACGCGCCGGGTCTGGAGCTCCAGGGCCTGTGGAGCCACCTGGCGGTCGCCGACGAGCCCGGCAACCCGTTCACCGCCGAGCAGACCGGCGAGTTCCGCCGCGGCCTGCGCCTCGCCGAGTCTCTCGGGGTCGCCCCTGAGGTCACCCATCTGTGCAACTCGGCTGGCACGCTCGCCCTCCACGATGATCATCACGACATGGTGCGGCCGGGGCTGAGCATCTACGGGCTCGATCCCGGGCCCGGGATGGCGGCCGGCGCAGGGCTGGAGCCGGCGCTGTCGTGGCGCTCGCGCCTGTCGCTGGCCAAGCGTGTGGCGGCCGGCGAGGCGGTCAGCTACGGGCTGCGGTGGGCGCCCTCGCGCGACGCCAATGTGGGGACGGTCGCGGCCGGGTACGCCGACGGAGTCGCCCGGGCGCTGAGCAATCGGGCTGACGTGCTGGTCCGCGGGCGGCGGATGCGGATCGCCGGCACCGTGTGCATGGACCAGTTCTGCATCGACGCCGGCGACACCGAGATCGCGGTCGGCGACGAGGTCGTGCTGATCGGCCCGCAGGGAGGCGAGCTGGTCACCGCCGACGAATGGGCGCGCCTGCTCGGCACGATCAACTACGAGATCGTGTGCTCGATCGGCCGCCGCGTCCCAAGGGTCTACATCGGTGCGGCGGGGACCTGATGGCGCTGGGCGTCGAGGGCTTCCGGGTCGGCTGCTGGACCGATGTCGAGCATCACACGGGGTGCACGGTGGTGCTGGCGCCTGAGGGCGCGCTCGGCGCGGCGGCGGTGCGCGGCGGCGCCCCCGGCACGCGCGAGGCCGCGGCGCTCGGGGCGATCGGCACGATCCAGCAGTGCCACGCCATCGCGCTGTCCGGCGGCAGCGCGTTCGGGCTGGCCACGGCCGATGGCGTGGTGGCCTGGTGCGAAGCGCACGGGATCGGCTATGACAAGACCGTGGCGCGCATTCCGATCGTCGGCGCGGCCATCGTGTTCGATCTGCGGTCGGCGGACGCGCCCCGGCCCGGGCGAGACGCCGGCTGGGCGGCCTGCGAGGCGGCCACCGACGATGACCCCCCGATGGGCTCGGTCGGCGTCGGCGCCGGGTGCACCGTGGGCAAGACCGCCGGCCTGGAGTGGGGGGTCAAAGGCGGCCAGGGCTGGGCGGTCGTCAGCGACGGGGGCGTGTCGGTCGGCGCGCTGGTGGCCGTCAACCCGCTGGGAGATATCGTCGACGAGCGCGGGGAGATCCTCGCCGGCTCCCGCGCGCCCGCGGGCACGGTGCGGTTCCCGGCCATCGGCCCGCCGGCCGCGCCGCCGGTGCCAGAGGCGGAGGAGGCGCCTGGGCCGCAGACCGGCGAGAACACGGTCATCGGCTGTCTTGTGACGGACGCGCGGCTGGCCAAGCACGAAGCGGTCCGCGCGGTCGATCTGTCGCACAGCGGCATTGCGCGCGCGGTGCGCCCCGCCCATACCTCCTATGACGGGGACGCGCTGTTCCTGCTCTGTGCGCAGCGCGTCGACGCGACCGTCGATCTGGTTGCGCACCTTGGCGCTATGGCGGTTGAGCGCGCGATCCGCGAAGCGGTGCGCCACGCCGAGGGCATGCCCGGCTTCCCCGCCGATCCGCGAGCGCGGCCGGACCAGGCGGCTGGATAGGCCGAGCGCCGCCCATTCCACGGCGCCGCGTCGCAGCGCTCAGGACTACACTCCGAGCCATGACGCCGACCCCCAGGGCGCCCGCGATACGAAGCTGGGACGATCTGCGCGCCGACGCGCTCGGCTGCACTCGCTGCCGCCTGGCCCAGGGCCGGACCAAGGTCGTCTTCGGAGTCGGAGATCCTCAGGCTTCGCTCATGTTCGTCGGCGAGGCGCCGGGATTCCACGAGGACCGCACCGGCGAGCCCTTCGTCGGCCGGGCCGGTCAGCTGCTGGATCAGCTGTGCGCTGAGGTCGGGCTCTCCCGCGATGCCGGCGTCTACATCGCCAACGTCCTCAAATGCCGCCCGCCCGGCAACCGCGACCCGCAGCCGGACGAGATCGAGGCCTGTCGTCCCTATCTCGCCGAGCAGATCGCCGCGATCGATCCGGGCGTGATTGTGACGCTCGGCGCGTTCGCGATGCGCCTGCTGCTGGCAGATGTCACGCGCGGACCCGCGGACCCGTCCAAGATCCCCGTCGGCAAAGTGGCGGGCTACCGCTTCGACTACGACGGGCGCACGCTCATCCCCACCTACCATCCCGCGGCCGCTCTGCGCGGCAACGACGCCGCGCTTTCCGCGCTGCGCCGCGACCTGCGGCTGGCGGCCGCCGTCGTCTCCGGCCGGGTTCCCACCGCCGCCGAGGCGCTCCAGGCGGCGAGGGCTGCGACCGCGGATGATTCCGATCGGCCGCCCGCAGCGTCCGGATCCGCGGCAGAGCCAGCTGAGGCCGGACCAAAAGCCCCGCCAGTTCAGGCCGGCGACCTAGCGACCGCGCAGCTGAGGCTTCTGTGACGGGCCCCGCGCTGCGACTGGTCACCGAGAGCCCGGATGACACGCGCAGGCTCGGGGCGGCAGTGGCGGCGGCGCTGCGCCTGGGCGATGTGGTGTCGCTGACCGGCGAGCTGGGCGCGGGCAAGACCTGCCTGGTTCAGGGCGCGGCCGCTGCGCTGGGCGTGAAGGAGCGGGTCACCAGCCCGTCGTTCCTGCTGCGCAAGGAGTACGACGGGCAGCTGCGGATCGTGCACATCGACGTCTACCGTTTGGACCGCCTGAACGAGGTCGAGGAGCTGGGCTACGAGGAGGCGCTGGACGACGGCGCCGTGGCCTTCATCGAGTGGGGAGACGCCATGAGCCCGCTGCTGCCTCGCGATCATCTCGAGATCGAGCTGCGGGTCGGAGAGTCTGACGATCAGCGCCGAATCGTGGTGCGTCCCCGAGGGGATGACTGGCTGCGCCGCGGCCCGGGGCTGGCGGTCGACCTGCTGCGCTGGGCCGCGCCGGTGAATGATGAGGGCGGGGAGGTCTGAGTCGTGCTGGTGCTGGGAATCGAGACGTCCACAAGCCAGTCCAGCGTGTGCCTGGGCACGGAGCGTGGGCTGGTTGCGGCGGCGGCGCTGGGCCGCGGGCAGTCGCACGGCGAGTTCCTGGCGCCCGCGATCGCCTTCTGCCTGCGGCAGGCGAACATCGGCATCGGATCGGTGAACGGCATCGCCGTGAGTCTGGGCCCTGGCCTGTTCACCGGGATGCGCGTGGGGATCGCGACCGCACAGGCGCTGGCGCACGCGCGCCGGCTGCCGGTGGTCGGGCTCGCCTCGCTGGACCTGATCGCCTTCGGCCAGCGTCATGTGCGCCGGCTGCTGTGCGGAGTGCTGGACGCCCGCCGCCGCGAGCTGTTCTGGGCGTTCTATCGCAGCTCGCCAGGCGGGGTGCAGCGCGTCAGCGAGTTCCGCCGCGGACCTGCGGGCAAGCTGGCCGGCGAGATCGAGTCCCAGCCGGAGGACGTGCTGTGCCTGGGCGACGGCGCGGTCGCCAACCGCGCCTTGCTGGAGGCCGCCGGCGCGGAGACAGGGTCGGTCGCCACGGCCTACCCGTCCGCGCAATCGGTCGTCGAGCTGGCTCTTCCGCGCTTCCTGCGCGAGGACACGCAGCAGCCCGACGATCTTCGTCCGATCTACCTCCGCAAGGTCGACGCCCGGATCAACTGGGAGCGCCGCGGCGCACTGCTCGGCGGGAGACCCTGAGCCATGGTGGCACAGCTGCGCCGGACCGCTCTCGACGGCGTCGTGGTGTCCCCGATGCGCCGCCGCCATCTGCCCGCCGTCCTGCGGATCGAGCGCGCGGTGTACCCGAGGCCGTGGACGGAGGCGCTGTTCGCTGGCGAGCTTGAGCAGCGGGCATCGCGCCGCTATGTGGTTGCCCTCGCGCCGCGCACGGCCGCCGAGCCCGCCGCAGGCGCGCCCCGCGCCCGCCAGACGCGCCGCCCCCGCCTGCCGCTGCGCCGCGCCGTCGTGGGCTACGCCGGGCTGCTGGTGCAGGCAGAGGAAGCGCATGTCACCACCGTGGCGGTGCACCCGGCCCAGCATCGGCGCAAGATCGCGACGCGGCTGCTCCTCACCATCCTGTGCGAGGCCCGGGCGATGGGAGCGCAGGCCGCGACCCTGGAGGTGCGCACGGCCAACCGAGGCGCGCAGCGGCTGTACCAGGCGTTCGGCTTCGCCCCGGTGGGCACGCGTCCCGGCTACTACTCCGAGACGGGCGAGGACGCGCTGATCATGTGGGTCCACGACTTGCAAGGCGATGAGGTCGCCGCTCGGCTGGCGGCTCAGGCCTCGCGCCTGGACTCACCCGGCGGCGCCAGCGGTGCGGAGGACATCGACGTACCGTGGGTCCGCGGCCGCATCGGGCTCGCGGCCGAGCCACCCGACCCTGAGCAGGGAGCGGCCCCTTAGTGCTGGTGCTCGGTATCGAGACGTCTTGCGACGAGACGGCTGTCGCCCTCGTCGAAGACGGCGTGCGCGTGCGAGCCAACGTCATCGGCTCGCAGGTCGAGCGCCACCGCCCGTACGGCGGTGTGGTGCCCGAGGTGGCGGCGCGGGCGCATCTTGAGTTGATGCTGCCCGTGCTCGACCGTGTGCTGGTCGAGGGCGGATGCACCTACGGCGACATCGACGGGGTCGCCGTCACCGTGGGCCCCGGGCTGATCGGCGCGCTGCTCGTGGGCGTGGCCGCGGGCAAGGCGGTGGCGCTGGCCCATGATCTGCCGCTCATCGGGGTGAACCACCTCGAAGGGCATGTCTACGCGACGCAGCTGGAATACGGGCTGCTCGAAGGCCCGCTGCTCGCCCTCATCGTCAGCGGCGGCCACACCAGCCTGGTGCTGCGCGACGAGCAGGGACGCTTCACGACGGTGGGATCCACGATCGACGACGCGGCCGGCGAGGCGTTCGACAAGGTGGCGCGGTTCATCGGGTTGCCGTATCCGGGCGGCCCCGAGATCGATCGGCTCGCTCAGAAGGGCGATCCGCAGGCGATCCGCTTCCCGAGGGCGATGCTGGGCGAGGGCAGCTTCGATTTCTCCATGTCGGGACTGAAGACCGCGGTCATCCGCGAGCTGCGGCGCCAGGACGCCGCGGGAGAGCAGGTTCCGCTCGAGGACGTCGCCGCCTCGTTCCAGGAGGCGATCGTCGACGTTCAGGTGCGAAAGACGCTGGCGGCCGCAGAGGCCCTGGAGGTCGAGCAGCTGAGCATCGTCGGAGGGGTGGCCGCCAACACCAGGCTGCGGGAAGCCATGACCGAGGCCTGCGAGGGCACCGGGCTGCGTCTTCTGCTGCCGTCGCCGGCGCTGTGCACCGACAACGGCGCGATGATCGCCGCGGCGGGATGGAATCGGCTGGCCGCAGGGCAGCGCAGCCCGATGAGCGTCGCCGCTGATCCGGGGCTCGCGCTGGAGTCGCCGCCTTCCAGGACCGTCGATGATGAGGCGGGCTCATGACGACGGCGCCTCCCGGGCCCCGTCTTCATCGTGTCTTGGCCGACGAGACGGCGGAGCTGACGCGCCGGCTGCTCGACGGCTTCCCCGGCGGCGGCGCACCCGATCCGCGGATGGCGAACCAGCAGATGCTCGACGCGCTCGACAAGGGGGAGCACGCGCGCTTCGTGGTCTGGCCGCGCGGCGAGCCCCTCGGCGTGCTGTACTCGGCGCCCAACGGCACCGTGGTCGCCGCCGGCCGTGCGGATGCCGGCGTGGTGCTGTCCGAGGCGATGGTGGCCACCGGCTGGCGGGTGCTCATCGGCGACGCGCCGATCTGCCATGCGATCCTCGATGCGTCGTTCTCGGGGCTGCTGCGGCGGCGGGTGCGCCAGCGCGAGCAGCGCCTGATGGTGGGTCAGCGGGTCGCGGACTGGGCGGGTCGCGTCCCCGAAGGCTTCCGCTCCGCCGTGCGTGGGGACCTGGAGGCGCTGACCGATCTGGCGGCGCGCCTGCATGTGGAGGATCAGATGGGCCCGCCGCTGTCGCGCTCCGGCCGGGCGGCCGTCCGGTCCAGGATGCTGGAGAGCCTGGCGCACGATGCCACCTGGGTCGTGGAGCGCGAGGGCGACGTCGTGGCCAAGGTCGATGTCTCGTTGTACAGCCAGACGCGCGGAGCGCAGATCGCGGGGGTCTACGTCCTTCCTCGCTGGCGCGGGCGGGGCATCGGCGGGGATGCTGTCGCGGCGCTGTCCCAGCAGCTGCTGGGACGCGGTCTTCCCGGCGTCACCCTCCATGTCCGCTCCGACAATGCCGCTGCGGTCGCAGCCTATCGACGGGCCGGCTTCATCGACCACGGTCCTTGGATCCTGGCCCTTCGCTGAGGAGCGCGGGACGTAACTGGCCACAGCCCGCCGGCCGGCGCACGACTACTCGATAGCCGACTGCTGCCCGGTCGGGTGCACCCTGGTTTCACCCGTGAAACAA
>DATKBU010000278.1:0-3969 GCA_035513815.1 Egibacteraceae bacterium | reverse complement strand
CATTCTGTCTCATCGGTGAAACCGGATGCACCTGCTCGTGGGATTCTCGGGCCGTCTCCTCTTGGTTGCGTGCATTCCCGCTCCTGGGTGACGCCGGATGCACGCGAGGCGACGATTGGGCAGGGTCGGCGGGGCCGGCGGGACCCGGCGGGGGGTCGGCGGCGTTAGCGGGGCCGGCGGGCCCCGGCGAGGACTCGGCGTGGCCGCCGGCGGGCCCCGGCGAGGACTCGGCGTGGGCTGGCGAGAGGGCGGCGAGTCCTGCGAGCCCTTCGCCCAGGCGGCGGGCGAGATCCACGGCCCGCTCGCGGCGCCATGGCTCGCCATGCGCGATGTGCAGGCCGGCGAGGGCGGCGGCGGCCACGGGCGGGGGCGGGGCGGTGTCGAACACGTAGGCGCGGGCGCGGTTGCGCAGCCACTCGCAGAGATCCCCTGATCCCGCCACGTAGCCGCCGGCCGCGCCGAAGGCCTTCGACAGCGTTCCCATGTGCACGCCGACGCGCTCCGCGCAGCCCTGCAGCGCAGCTGTTCCCCGCCCGTCGGGGCCGATGACTCCGCAGCCGTGCGCATCGTCGACCATGACCATCGTGTCGTGCGCATCGGCGGCCGCGCACAGGGCGGGAAGGTCCGCGGCGTCGCCGTCCATCGAGAAGACCCCGTCGGTGACGATGAGCCGCCGGCCTGCGCCGGCCGCCTCCCGGTCGAGCAGACCTTCCAGCGCCTTCACATCGCCGTGGGGATAGACCAGCACCTGGGCGCGCGATAAGCGGCACGCGTCCACGATGGAGGCGTGGTTCAGCTCGTCGCTGAGCACTGCGTCGCCTGGGCCCACGAGCGCCGGGATGGTGCCGCAGTTGGCGAGGTAGCCGGATGAGAACACCACTGCGTCCTCGGTCCTCTTCCAGGCGGCGACGGCCTTCTCCAGCTCCCGGTGCAGGGCGGTGCCTCCGGTCACAAGCCGCGACGCGCCGGCACCGGCCCCCCAGGTGGTCGCAGCCTCGGCGGCGGCGTCGGCGAGCCGCGGATCGCCGGCCAGGCCGAGGTAGTCGTTGCTGGACAGGTTGACCAGTCCGTCGACCATCCGCCCCGCCCTGGTCGCGCGGTGATGCGGGAAGCGCCGCAGCCCACGGCGCTCGAGATCGGCAAGCGCCGGTCCGACCCAGCCGAGGGGGTCAGGCATCTCCGACGCCCGGCGCGCGGGTGGCCGGCGCGCCGGCGTCCGGAAGACCCGTGCCAGGCGCACCCGCAGGCGAGGCCAGCGAGGCGGTGACTGCGTCGATCGCCTGCACCAGCGTGTCGCACAGGAACCGCAGCTCTTCGGCGGTCATGGTCGTCGCCGGCATCACCACGATGGTGTCGCCCAGGGGGCGGATCACCAGGCCGAGATCGCGGGCCCGGCGGCACACCTGTGCGCCGACCTGCCACTCGGGGGGGAACGGCGCCTTCGACGCGACGTCGGCGACCAGCTCGACGCCGGCCATCAGCCCGCGCTGGCGGATGTCGCCCACGTGCGCGACTCCCTCGAACCGCTTCAACTCCCTCGACAGCGATTCCGCCAGTGCCTGCGCGCGCTCCAGCCCTCCCTCGTCGACCAGCAGCTTCAGGCTCGCGAGCGCGACGGCTGCGGACAGCGGGTTGCCGGAGTACGAGTGACCGTGAAAGAACGTCCGCCCCGGGCCGCGGAAGGAGTCAAAGATCTCCGCGGTCGCCAGTGTCGCCGACATCGGCAGGTAGCCGCCGGTCAGCCCTTTTCCGACGGCCATCAAGTCAGGCGACACGCCCTCGAGCTGGGAGGCGAACAGCGCACCCGTGCGCCCGAAACCGGTGGCGACCTCGTCGACGATCAGCAGCGCGCCATGGCGGCGGGCGATCTCGGCGACTCGGGCCAGATGCCCGTCCGGCGCGGTGATGATCCCCGCGGCGCCCTGGACGAGCGGCTCCACGACCACCGCGGCCACTCGGTCGCCCTCGGCTGCCAGAACATCCTCGAGCGTGTCGGCGCAGGCCAGCTCGCACGACGGGTAGGTCAGACCGAGCGGGCAGCGGTAGCAGTACGGCTGAGCGAAGCTGCGCGTCGGGAACAGCAGCGGGCCGAACGCGGAGTGGAAGGCGTCGATGTGGCCGACGCTGACCGAGCCGATCGTGTCGCCGTGATACGCGCCGTCCATCGACACGAACAGCGTGCGCTCCTCATCGCCCTGATGGCGCCAGTAGGCGAACGCCATCTTCAGCGCGACCTCGACAGCGCTGGCGCCCGACTCGGAGAAGAACACCCATTCGAGGCCGCGCGGGGCCAGCTCGACCAGCCGCGCCGCCAGCTCCGCGGCGGGAGCGTTCGATAGCCCCAGGAAGGTGGCGTGCGCCACCTTGTCGAGCTGGGCGCGCAGCGCGTCATCAAGCTCGCGGCGGCGGTGGCCGTGCAGGTTGACCCACAGCGACGAATTGCCGTCGAGATAGCGATTGCCGTCGGCGTCGATGAGCCAGCAGCCGTCGGCGCGGTCGATGACCAGCGGCTCCTCAGCCAGCCACTGGTCGGTGCGGGTGAACGGATGCCACACGTGCGCACGATCGAGGTCGGCGGCGGAAGTCTCTTCGCGCATGCAACGCAGGCTTGCCGCTGGATAACCCCCGGTCAAGTCTGTCGGCGAGCTCCGCCGGGCTGCGCGAAGTGCAGCGGCGTCCCCTAGTCTTGCCGCCATGACCCGGCTGCGCATCATCATCATCGGAGGGGGGCCTGGCGGCTACGAGGCGGCGCTCGTGGCAGCGGAGCTCGGCGCGGACGTGACGATCGTGTCGCGCGAAGGGCTGGGCGGCAACAGCGTCCTGTGGGACTGCGTGCCGTCGAAGGCGCTGATCGTGTCAGCCGAGGCGATGGGGTGGCTGCAGTCGGCACATCGGCTGGGCGTGCGCGCGGCCGGCGATGCCGATATCGCCGCCGGAGCGACGGTCGACATGGGCGCGGTGATGGATCGCGTGCAGGGCCTGGCGCAGAACCAGTCGGCCGACATCGCCAAGAAGATCGGCGAATCGGGCGTCCGGGTGGTCGACGGGACCGCACGGCTCACCGCCCGCGACGCCGTCGAAGTCGATGATGCGGGCCGCATCACCACCCTGCCCGCCGATGTCGTGCTGATCGCCACCGGGAGCCGCCCGCGCGTGACGGAGTACTCGGCGCCGGACGGCGAGGTGGTGTTCACGTCTCGCGAGCTGTTCTCGCTCCGCCGGCTTCCTGAGCGCCTGGTCGTCGTCGGGTCCGGCGCGACGGGCGCGGAGTATGCGCATGCGTTCGCCCGCTTCGGCAGCGAGGTGCATCTGATCTCCAGTCGCGAGCAGATCCTGCCGAGCGAGGACCCCGACGCCGCTGCGGTCATCGAGGACAGCTTCGAGCATTGGGGCGCGACCATCCACCGCCGTCGCCGTGCGCTCGACCTGCAGCGGGGCGGAGATGGCGTCCGCGTGCGCATCAGCGCAGGCGGGCGCGACGCGCAGCCCTCCGACGACGATGAGTGGGTCGAGGGGACTCATGCGCTGTTCTGCATCGGCCAGGTCCCTGACTCGGATGCCCTCGGGCTGGAGAACGCCGGCGTCGAGATCGATTCGGCCGGCGCCATTCCCGTCGACGGCGTCAGCCGCACCAATGTCCGCACGATCTACGCCGCCGGCGACGTCACCGGCGGGATGATGCTGGCCAGCACCGCAGCGATGCAGGGACGCAACGCGATGTGGCACGCTTTGGGCGCCGCGGTGGCGCCGCTGCGCTGGGATGCCGTGGCAGCCTGCATCTTCACGGAGCCCGAGGTCGCCAGCGTGGGCATGGACGCTGCGGGGGCGGCCGCCTCGAACGTGGGGGTGCGTAGCGTGCGTCTGCCGTTCAGCGGCAACCCGCGCGCCAAGATGGCTGAGGCCACTCAGGGCTTCGTCAAGCTCTATGCGATGGAGGGCTCGGGCACGGTTCTGGGCGGCGTGGTCGTG
>DATKBU010000277.1:0-3465 GCA_035513815.1 Egibacteraceae bacterium | reverse complement strand
ATGACCGATGCACCGATGCGCCTCCGCTGCGCGTGCGGCTGGGAGACGGCGGGAACCGAGGATGAGCTGATCGCTGCCGCCACCGAGCACGGCGAGCGGGTCCACAACATGCGCCCGACCCGCGACGAGGTGCTCGCGATGGTGGTTCGTGAGGACGCGCCGCCTGAAGGTCGTCACGCCGGCTGATCCGGCCACCCCTTGGGGCGTTCCCACGACTCGGTGGAACGCGCCGCCCAGTCGACGTAGCGTCGATGGCCGTGCTGGAGTCGCTGGCGCTCCCAGTCCTCGGTCGCGCGCTGGAGAGCGGCCAGGCGTCCGGCGCGAGGGTGGAGATCCCGCGCCGGACCGCCCGGCGAGCCATCAGAAGCCACTGCTCTGCTGGCGGCGCTGCCGCTCCCACTCGCGCGCCGACCGCGTGGCCGGATCGAGGTAGCCGCTCTGCGCCAGCCGCTCGGCCATCCACATCGCCTCGGACCGGAGGACGTGCGGTGAGGCCTCTCCGCCCCCGCCATTCGACGGGCCGAAGAGCTGAACATTGCCGATCACCAGCATCGCGCTGATGACCACGGACGCGATGAGCGCCGCTGCAAAGTAGATGGCGGCCTGGGAGATGCCCTGCGCCGCCGGTCGTGTCTGGGCCATTGGTCTGCTCCTTGCTTTGCCGCCGGACCATTCCGGCGATCCATGCAGCGAGCATCGGCCCTGCGGGGCGGGAGCGAAATTCCGCGCGACCCCCGATCTATGACGAAGGCGAATCCCGGGTTTGCGCGGGCGAATCCCGGATCACGGACGCGTCCGACGCCAGCGCCGCGGCGATCTCAGAGCGAGATCTGATCCCCAGCGCCTGGTAGACCGCGCTCAGGTGCGCCTCGACGGTGTGCACGCTCATCGACAGCCGATCGGCGACCTGCCGGTTCCGCAGGCCGCTCGCCACGAGCTCCGCGACCCGCCGCTGCGTGGGCGTGAGCCCTCCCTCCTCGCGCGGGGCGTCGATGCGGGAGAGCTCCTCCCGGGCCCGCCGGGCCCACAGCCCCGCACCGAGGAAGGCGAACAGCTCGAGCGCCTCGCGCAGCGAGGCCCGGGCCCGGGCCCGCCGCCGAGCGCGGCGGTGCACTTCGCCGGCGACGAGCAACGTGCGCGCGAGCTCCCAGCGGTTCTCGATCCGCCGCTCGACTGCCTCGGCCTCCGTGATGGCGGCATCGGCCGCGTCCACCTCGCCGTCGGCCGCCAGCAGCCGTGCCCGGGCTCGCAGGCCCCCGCCACGGAGCCTCGGGGATCCGTGCGACCGCGCGAACGCCTCGAAGTCGTCGAGCACCCGCCGCGCATCGTCATACCGGCCCAGCGCCAGGAGCGCCTCCGCGACCATGGACTGCGCCCAGCGCCGGCGCGGCGGCTCGTCTGGCCCCGGTGCATCGCGAGCATCGGCGACGAGTTCCAACGCCGCCGCTGGCTCTCCTCGGCTCAGCCGGAGCAGCGCGAGGTCCGTGCGCATCGGCCACTCGCCGATCCGCCAGCCGGTGGCCGCCATGAGATCGAAGGCCGCGGCGCCGACTCCCAGGGCCCTATCGGCATCGCCAAAGCGAGCCGCCAGGCGAGCTTCGTAGGCCAACGCGTGCACCTGCGCGACGCGCTGCTCCGTCGTCTGCGCCAGCCGTTTGGCTCGATCGAGGCGCGCCCAGGCGTCATCGCTTCGGCCGTCCAGGAAGTCGCCGATCGTCAGGTTCGCGAGGAGGAACGGCAGGCTGGAATAGTCGCCATCGCGCTCGGCCCGATCGAGGAGCCGGCGGAGCCGATCGAAGGCCGATGACGACTCCCCCTCCTGGAGCTCGATGACCGCGAGGTCGTACTCCGGCAGGTCAAGGGTCCGGAACCGGGCCGTCCACGGCTCGAGCTCGGCGGCCCGCTCCGCGAGATCTCGGCGGTAGCCGTGGCCGGTGACGTAGCACCAGGTCACGCACGGGCCGATGGTGGCCGCCAGGATGCGCGGCTCGTCGAGCTGCTCCGCGAGCTCCATCGCCTCGAAGGCATGCCGCGACCCCGCGACCCAGTCCCGGCCGGTGATGAAGGCGATCCCCGCCAGGAGGAGCTTGACCTGGATCGTGAGGGCGACGTCGTCGCCCGCGTGTTTGAGGGCCTCACGACCCAGGGTCTCCGAGGCCGCGAAGTCATCCATCAGCTGCCTGACCCCCGCCAGGCGGTAGAGCAGCTCCGCTCGGGCGGGCCCGCTCGAGGCGGACGGCTCCTCCAGCGCACGCTCGAGCAGCTCGCGCGCCCGTCCGACATCGCCCGCCATGAGCCGATAGCGGCCCGCCGACGCCATGCGACGTGCCCGCGCGCCTTCCTCGGTCGGGGTCAGATCCGCGGCCAGCTCGCTCAGCTCTGCGGCCGCATCCGGCGCGCCGCGCCCGTGTGCGTGGATCGCAGCAGCGTCGAGCGCCTCAGCGACGGCGGGGTCGGGGCCTGTCGCCCCGAGCGCCAGGTGGCGCGCCAACTCCTCGGGCTCGGACACGACCGCCGCCAGGCGCCGATGAAGCTCTCGGCGCTCCGTTTCCCCCATGGCGCCATAGGCCTCGGCCGCGAGCAGCGGATGCGCAAACCGAATCGCCCCGTCGCCCGACGCGATCACATCAGCAGCGCGAGCCTCCTCCAGGCCGATCCGTGCGGCCTCTGGACCCAACGCCATCTCGAGGTGCGACGCGGCCGGCTGTGACAGCGCCGCAGCGTGCGTCACCACCTCGCGTGCCGCGGGGGACAGCGACGCCAGTCGCTCTCGCAGCAGGGCGGTCAGCGAGTCCGGCAGCGACAGCCCTCGATTCGCCGGTGTCGATGCCGCCACTCGTCGATGACCGTGCGCGCCGGCTCGTCGGCGAGCGCCTCGGGCAGCGTCTGCCGCGGCATCCCGCTCAGTGCGCGCCGCAGCAGCTCCTCGAGCTCTTCCCACTGGTACTCGGTCGGGTAGCGCGACAGGGTCGGCGCAACAATAGAACGGATGTTCACATTGGCGAGTCTACGCTGATGCTCCGCCGCCGGGAACCCCCTAGATGCCGATGTATCCCGGCTGGAGGCTCAGCCAAATGACGACGGCTGAGGCGATACCGAGGGCCGCCAAGCCCAGGCGGAACGCCGGTGACTCGTGCGGGAGCCGGTCGCGAAACGCAAGCCCGACGCCGGCCGCGGCGCCCACCGCGAGCGCCATCGGGCTGGCGAGCGCCGGAAACACGAAGCTCAGCCCGAGTGTCGCGAGCAGCCCGGTCCCCGCGGAGACCCCGGCGGTGGCGAGCTGGGCGCGAGGGCTCATGACGACATCCTACGGCGCGTGCGCAACCGGCGACCATGAGCGAGGAGGAGATGCGAGAGGGGTACGCTCGGATCGGCGCCCTCGAGACCGAGATGCAGGCGGCCGGCGCCCTGGTCTTCAGCGGCCGTCTCGACGCGCCCAGTGCCGCAAAGGTGGTTCGCGTCGCC
>DATKBU010000276.1:0-17339 GCA_035513815.1 Egibacteraceae bacterium | reverse complement strand
GCGGGAACCGCTTCACCGTCGAGCTGGCCGAAGACATCGAGCCTGGCGAGTACTGGTACTACTGCAACCTGCACGGCCCCTTCATGTCGGGAACGATCACCGTCGTCGACGATGAAGAGGCGATCCCGACGCAGCAGGAGGTCGCCGCTCAGGCGCGCGAGGAGATCGAGAGTACGGCTCGCCCGCTCCTTGCGGCCTACGAGGACGCCCAGGAGGGGGAGGTGGACCAGGTCTGGGGCCGGCCGGTCTCACCGCCGTTCGCCGGCATGGCGGTGGAAGAGGATGCGGTAGTGCCCACGGTCCATGCCTTCGTGAGCGAGTTCATCCCTGACACCATCCGCGTCAAGGCCGGCGAGCCGGTGACGTGGACATTCATCCTCGGCCACACGGTCAGCTTCCAGGTGCCTGAGTACTTCTCGCAGATGACCGTCGAGGGGGACGGGACAGTCATCCTCAACCCCGACGCCGTGCAGCCGGTTAACTGCCCGAGCTGTCCGGAGCCGGAGGGGCCGCCAGAGGGCGAGGGCGGCGCTGAGGGCGAGGCGACCGCGACCGAGAGCGGTGAGGCGCCCCCGGCGAGCGAGGAAACCGAGCCGCCTGGAGAGCAGGAGGGGCCGCCGGAGCCGGTCGCGGTCGATGCCGGTGAATGGGATGGCCGCGAATTCATCTCCTCGGGCGTGCTCTGGGACGGCACCTTCACCCTGAGGTTCACCGAGCCGGGGACCTATCCGTACGCCTGCCTGATCCATCCGCAGATGGTGGGCGTGGTCACGGTCGAGTGAGGAGCGCCCGTGCCTGATCCACAACAGCCATCCGCCCAAACGGCATCGCCGCCGATGCTGCCGTCCACACCCGCCGCGGGCCGCAGCGGGCACAGCGGCGCACCGATCAAGCTGGGCCTGATGCTGGGACTCGGGGCCGTTGCGCTGGCCATCAGCGCGTGCTCCGGCGCGGGCAGCTCCGACGGCGCGCAAACGCGGCAAGTCCTCATCGACTACGTGCACGACGAGGTCGCCAGCTCCTTCCTCATGTACTTCCCGCGCAACGTGACCATGCATCCCGGCGACACCATCGAGTTCCGCCAGGAATGGACGGGCGAGCCCCACTCCGTGACCATGGGCACGCTCGTCGATGACATGATGACGACTATCGGGCCCCTCTTGGAGCAGTATGCGGACGTGCCCGATGACGAGATCCCCGAGGAAGCCTGGGAGCAGTTCGACGCCGTGCTGGAGTCGCTCCCGTGGATGCTCGACCAGAGCGATCTGGCCGAGCCGGTCAACCAGAACGCCGCCCAGCCGTGCTTCCTGTCCGAAGGCGGGCCCCCCGAGGACCGGCACACGCCCTGCGACGACGCGGATCAGGAGCAGCCCCCGTTCGACGGCACGCACAGCTACTACAACTCCGGCTTTATCCCCTACCAAGGCCCGCAGGGCAACAAGTTCGTCGTTGAGCTCGCCGAGGACATCGAGCCTGGCGTCTACAACTACTACTGCAACCTCCACGGCCCGCTTCAGTCGGGCACGATCACCGTAGTCGAAGAAGACGAGGAGATACCGTCCGCGGCTGAGGTCGCGCGCCAGACGCGCGATGAGATCGACGCAGCAGCGAAACCGATCATCGAAGGCTATGAGCAAGCGAAGGTGGGTCCCGCGACTGACTGGTCCGGCCGGTCGGTCGAGCCGCCGCTCGTCGGGGCGGCGCCCGCCGACCCGGAGGTGCATGCCTTCGTGAGCGAATTCATCCCCGAGACCATTCAGGCGCAGGTCGGCGAGCCGGTCAGCTGGTCGTTCGTCGGCGGACACACGGTCAGCTTCCAGGTGCCGACCTACTTCTCGCAGATCACCCTCGAGGAGGACGGCGCCGTCGTCTTCAACCCGGATGCGCTCCTGCCGGTCAACGGGCCCGGATATCCCTTCCCAGAGGGACCGCCGCCGGAGGCGGAAGGCGAAGAGCCAGACGGTGCAGAAGCCTCTCCGCCTGAGCCGCCTCCACCGGTCGAGGTCGACGCCGGCGAATGGGACGGCGAGACGTTCATCTCCTCGGGGCTGTTCTTCGACGGCAGCTACAGCCTCACGTTCACCGAGCCCGGGACCTATCCGTACGCCTGCCTGATCCATCCCCAGATGGTCGGCGTCGTCGTGGTCGAATAGGCGTCATGGCAGAGGCGACGCAGTCCCCACCGACCCCCGCTCCGACGGCGGCGGCGACAACTGCGGATCCGGCCGACACGGCCCACGCTCGCAGCGGCGGGCGACGGCGTCTGACGCTGCGCGATTGGCTGTTCGCCGGGGCCTTCGCCCTCTACGCGCTCTACGCCCTGGCCGGCCTGGCGGCCGGCGTCGCAGCCGCGCTGGCGCTGCCCACCGGACTGCACGACACCCTGCACATCTGGGGCTTCGAAACCACGTTCTTCGGGCGCACATCGGAGGCGATCGCCGATGCAGCCCATGCGACAGAGCCCGGCGTGCAGCTGGCGCTGGACTACGGATTCAGCCTCCTCAACCTCGCCCTCGCCGGTCTGCTGCTGTGGCTGCGCCCGCGTGATCTGACCGCTCGACTGCTGGCCGTCGCGATGGTCGGGACGGCCGCCATCTTCAACCTTCAGGGCTACAGCGTCTACGAAGCGCTGCTGACCACGCCGACCGACGAGCTGGCGCACGACCTGTTCCACCTCGTCGCGGCGGTCTGCTACGTGGCGGCGCTGCTGCTGTTCCCCGACGGCCGGATCGTGCCCCGCTGGGGCGGCGGCCCTCTCGCGCTGCTGTACGTGCCGGCCGCCGCGGGTCTGCTGGTTCTCGCCCTGCAGATCGAGAACACATCTCGGACGCTGGTGGTGCTCATCCTGTTCGGCCTCGTGGCGCCGGCGGCGGGAGTCGCAGCTCAGGCCTACCGCTATCGCCAGTCCCCCACGCCGCTGGAGCGCCAGCAGAGCCGCCTGCTGTTCTGGGCGCTGACGCCAGCACTCGTCCTGGCCATCGTCGTGCTCGTCGGCGGCATGACCGAATCCGCGGTGCAGCAGTTCGAGGGCCGCAACATCACCATCATCCCAGTACCGCTGTTCCGGCTGTTCCAGCCCATCTTCGCGATCATTCCGCTGGCGCTGTTCGTCGGGTTGCTGCGCTTCCGGCTGTGGAATGTAGATCGGCTGATCACCCGCACGATCGTGTACGGCGCCCTGGCCGGATTCGTCAGTGTCGTCTACGTCGGCGTGGTCGTCGGACTGGGTCAGCTGATCGGAACTCGCAGCGACAACGTGGTGCTGTCGATCATCGCGACGGGCATCGTGGCGATCGCCTTCGAGCCGGCCCGCCGGCGCGTCCAGCACGTCGCGAACCGGCTGGTGTACGGACGGCGCGCCACCCCCTACGAAGCGCTGTCGCGGTTCTCCAAGGGGATGGCCGAGACCATCGCGACCGAGGACAAGCTGTCGCGCCTGGTCCAGGTCCTCGCCGAGGGAACCGCCTCCCCCAGCGCGTACGTCTGGCTCGTCTTCGGCGACGAGCTGCGCCGAGCCGCAGCCTGGCCGGAGGACCGCTCCACACCTGAGCCTGCGCCGGTTCCTATGCGTGGCGGGGATGAGCTGCCGGCGCTGGCTGAGGCGACGGCGGTCGTGCCCGTGCTGCACGACGGCGAACTGCTCGGCGCCCTCAGCGTCCGCAAACCGGGCAGCGAATCGCTGCTGCCCACCGAAGAGAAGCTCATGGCTGACCTCGCCGCCCAGGCGGGACTGGTCCTGCGCAACGTCCGGCTCACGGCCGAGCTGCTCGACCGCCTGGAGGAGCTGCGGGCCTCGCGACAGCGTCTGCTCGCCGCGCAGGATGAGGCGCGCCGCCGTCTCGAGCGCAACCTGCACGACGGCGCGCAGCAAGAGCTGGTGGCCCTGAAGGTTCGACTCAGCCTGGCCGAGAAGATGGCGCAGCAGGGCAAGCCGGTTGCGCCGCTGCTCGCCCAGCTCGCCGACGCGACCGGCGAGGCAATCGACAATCTGCGAGATCTCGCGCGCGGGATCTACCCGCCGCTGCTGGCCGCTGAAGGGCTGGCGTCGGCGTTGCAGGCGCAGGGGCGCAAGACCGCCGTGCCGGTCATCGTGTCAGCCGACGGCGCCGGCCGCTATGCCCAGGACGTCGAGACGGCCGTGTACTTCTGCTGCCTCGAGGCGCTGCAGAACATCTCCAAGTACGCCCAGGCCACGCAGGTCACGATCACCCTGCGGCAGGTCGGCCGCTCGCTGGAGTTCAAGGTCGTCGATGACGGCCAGGGCTTCGACTCGCAGGCGCAGGGTCGCGGCACAGGGCTTCAGAACATGGCCGACCGCATCGACGCCCTCGACGGCAGCCTGTCGGTGGTCTCTGCGCCCGGCGCCGGGACCACGGTCATCGGCGTCATCCCTATCGCCGCGAGAGGCGCTCCGGAACCTGCGGCCGAGATCAGTCGGCG
The DNA here is from genome assembly GCA_035513815.1 of Egibacteraceae bacterium. Lineage (GTDB taxonomy): Bacteria > Actinomycetota > Nitriliruptoria > Euzebyales > Egibacteraceae > DATKBU01. The sequence continues at coordinate 12,899 of DATKBU010000276.1, read as the reverse complement.
GTAGCGAGCTCCCACGCGTCGGCCAGGGCGTCAGGACCGAACATGCTCTTTGGGATGTAGGCGGCGGCGCCCGCCTCCGCCGCCCGCGGAGCGTACTCGTCGGGCTCGTAGGTCGACAGCACCAGGATCACGCGCGCTCGCGTCGTCTCTTCCAGGATCTGCCGAGTCGCCTCGAGCCCGTCGATGCCCGGGAGGTTGACGTCCATCAGGATGAGATCGGGGTCCAACTCGCGCGCCATCTGGACTGCGCCCTCGCCGGTGTCGGCCTCGCCGACCACCTCGAACTGGTCGGTCAGCTCCACGACCATCCGGGCGGCGGCGCGGAAAGGCTCCTGATCGTCCACGATCAGGACCCGAACCGTATCAACTAGCTCTTTCATTACCTTCGATACTGCCACCCGCGCGATCGCGCAACCAACAAGCCAGTACGCGGAAAGGGGGTGTTGCTAGCCTCCCTCTTTTCTCCTGCGAAGATCACCAGTCGGAGCATCGGGGCGGCGAGGGAGGCCTGCATCACCCCGTACTGGGCTTGTCGATGCTGCTAGGAGCTCTGCTCGCTGAGGAACAGCAGGACCGCGCGGACTCGACGGTGCGTGTTCTCCTCGCCCGCCAGGCCGAGCTTTGAGAAGATCGAGTTGATGTGCTTTTCCACCGCCCGCTCGGTGAGGAACAGCGCCTGGGCGATTCCGTGGTTGTTCTTGCCCTGCGCGATCTCCGCCAGGACCTCCACCTCGCGGGGAGTCAGGCGATCCAGCACCGAGCCTGACGGGCGGCCGCGGGCGGACACCAGCACCTCGACGATCTTGGGATCGATGACCGATCCGCCCGAGGACACCTCGCGGATCGCGGACAGCAGCTGGCCGATGTCGCCCACCCGCTCCTTCAGCAGGTACGCGCGCCCTTCGGAGCCGTGCTCGAACAACGTCAGGGCGTATGCCGGCTCCGCGTACTGGCTCAGCACGACGACGCCGACCTGCGGATGGGTCTGGCGGAGGCGCGCCGCCGCCCGGATGCCCTCGTCGGTGCCGGTCGGGGGCATCCGGATATCGGTCAGGACGACATCGGGCTGATGCTCGTCGACCGCGGCCAGCAGCGAGTCGAAGTCCTCGCACACCGCGACGAGCTCGAGCTCCGGCTCCGTCTCGATCAGCAGCTTGACGCCCTCGCGGACGAGGAAGCTGTCCTCTGCAAGCACGATTCGGATGGTCATCGCCAACGAAGCATACGGGGCGCGGACGCAGGGCGACGCGGAGGGCCGACCGGGCCCTGGCGCCACCACGTCAGGCCAAATCTGGCGCAGCGAGCGGTCGCGCTCAGCGCGTCTCGGTGACCTTGGTCAGCCCGCGGGGGCGATCCGGATCGGCGCCCTGCTCGGCAACCAGCCGCGCGGACATGATCTGGCCGGGCACGACGGCGACCAACGGCGTCAGCCACGGCTCCGGCTGCACGGTCAGGGGGAAGGCCACGCGAGCGCGCGTCAGCAGATCCTGCGCGCCGGAGATCACGACCAGCTCGGCGCGGTGCTTCTCCAGCGGCGCCAGCAGCTCGCGGATGCTGGCGATGCTCGGCTCGTCCGGCGCCACCAGGATGACAGGGAAGCCCTCGCTGATCGCCGCGATCGGTCCGTGGATCAGGTCAGGCGGCGAGTACGGCTCGGCGATGACGCCGCACAGCTCCTTCATCTTCAGCGCGATCTCGAAGGCGGTCGAATAGTTGAACCCGCGACCGACCACCGCGCAGTTGCCCATGTAGCGGTAGCGGTCGAACTGACCCGCCCGCTCGGCCGACGACGCCACAGCCGCGCCGACGGCCTCGGGGGCCGCGCGCAGCGCGTCCAGGCGCTCACGGCGCGCGTTCGGCTCCTCGAGGGCGGCCGACACCAGCGCGAGGGCGGCCAGCGAGCACGTATAGGTCTTGGTCGCCGCCACTGACCGCTCCTCGCCGGCGTGCAGCCCCAGCACATCGGCGGCGGCGTGGGCCAGCGGGGAGTCGGGCTCGTTGGTGACCGCCAGCGTCGGCCGGCCCTGGTCCCGCGCCGCCTGCACGACGCCGACGACATCGGGCGAGCGTCCCGACTGCGACACGCCGATGACCAGCGCCCCGTCCATCCGCGGGGCGCGCTCGTACAGCGTGATCAGCGACGGAGCGGCCAGCGCTACGGACAGCCCGTGATGGGCGCCGAAGAGGTACTGCGCGTAGCGCGCGGCGTTGTCGGAGCTGCCGCGCGCGACCATCACCACCGAGGTGATCTCGTCCCGGCGCATGAGCTTGCCGAGGCGATCCACGTTGCCCAGCTCAGCGTCGAGCAGTCGCTGCAGCGCCTCAGGCTGCTCTCTGATCTCCGCATCAAGCTGGCTCATCCCAGACTCCTGCGCTCAGCCCTGTCAGGCCCGGCGCTCGTCGGCATCACGACAGTCGATCGACGGCCACGGCGCGGCGGATGGCGCCCTCGGCGGCCGCCAGGCGCGCCCGCGCGGCCGCGGCGTCCACGCCGGCCAGAAGCAAGACGATGGCCGTCTTCACCTCGCCGCCGGCGGCATCCAGGGCGGATTGCGCCTCGCGTGGACCTGCACCGGTGGCTTCGGCGACGATCCGCCGCGCCCGGGCGTGCAGCTTGGCGTTGGTCGCAAGGAACTCGACCATCAGATTGCCGTGCACCCTGCCGAGGCGGATCATCGCCACAGTCGAGATCGTGTTGAGGGCCAGCTTCTGAGCGGTCCCGGCCTTCAACCGAGTCGAGCCGGCGAGAAGCTCAGGGCCCACCACGATCTCAACGCCCAGGTCCGCCGTCGCGGTCAGCGCCGCGCCGGCGTTGCAGGCGATCCCGCCCGTGACCGCGCCGGCCGCGGCCGCCGCCCGGACGGCGCCCAGCACATACGGCGTGCCGCCGCTTGCGCTGATCCCGACGACGAGATCGCGCGGGCCGGCGCCGACTCGCTCGACGTCGGCCACGCCTGCGGACTCGTCGTCCTCGGCGTCCTCGAGGGAGGTGTCCAGCGCCAGCGGCCCCCCGGCCACCAGCGCGATGATCTGACCCGGGTCCAGGCCGAACGTCGGCACGCACTCGACCGCATCGACCAAGGCGAGGCGCCCTGAGGTGCCCGCTCCGACATAGATGAGCCGGCCGCCGGCGCCGAGCGCCTCGGCCGCGGCGTCCGCGACGGCGGCCAGCGCGTCGCCCGCCGCCGCCACCGCCTCGGCGACCGTCGCATCCTCGGCGTTCATCAGCGCGACGAGCTCACGGGTCGAGCGCAGATCCAGATCCTCCAGGCCGTCGCGGCGGCTCTCTGTGGACAGCTCGCGCAGATCGTCCAGCTCGGAGACCTCGTCCATCACGCTCCCGTTCACCCCGGTGCCGCCCAGGCGGCCCGTGACCGCCCGCGCGTCAGCATTCCACACTCGATCGGCGCCGTGGAGGGCCAGATGCCCACCGTCCCGCCCGCAGCGGACGGCGCCTGCCGCGCGCTCACCCCTTGGTCGCTCCCAGGACCAGCCCGCTGGTCAGCCGCTTGTGCACCGCCAGGAAGAACACGATGGCGGGGATGATCATCATCGTGCTGTACGCCATGATGCCGCCCCAGTCGGTGGCGTTGCGGCCGACAAACTGCGTCAGCCCAACCGTCAGGGTCCGCGACGTGGCCTGGGAGGTGAACGTCAGGGCGATGACGAATTCGTTCCAGGCGCTGAGGAACAGGAAGATCGACGTCGCCGCCAGCCCCGGCCCTGTCAGCGGCATGACCACCCGCCAGATGGCCTGCATGCGGGTCGCGCCGTCAACCATCGCCGCCTCCTCCAGGTCCTTGGGGATGGCGGCGAAGAACCCGCGCAGCATGTAGATGCCCAGCGGCAGCGCGAACGCGAGATACAGCACCACCAGGCCGTACCAGCGGTTGAGCAGCCCCAGGTCCACGAACACCCCGTACAGCGGGATGATCAGCACGATCAGCGGAAACATCTGGATGGTCATGACCAGCAGCAGCAGGTAGCGGCGCAGCGGGATATCGAAGCGTGCGAGCGTGTACCCGGCGAAGGCCGCCAGACCGATGCCCGTCACGATCGTCCCCGCGGCGATCCGCAGGGAGTTGAGGAACTCGGTCGTGAAGCCGCGCTCAATGACCCGCGCGTAGCGGCTGAAGTCGAACGACGACGGCCAGAACTGCGGCGTGGCGGTGATGATCTCGGCATCGGGCTTCACCGAGGTGAGCACCATCCAATAGAACGGGAGCAGCGAGAAGACCACGAGCGCGAGCGCGGCGGCGTACACCCAGGCCCGCTTCGCGACTCTCAGTCCGACCCGCATGCTAGGCCCCTTCCTCATCGCGGATCATGCGGATGTAGACGACGGTGATCGCCATGAGGATCACGAACAGCGTCATCGCCAGCGCCGCGCCGAGGCCGAACTGGCGGCGGCCGAAGCCCTCCGCGATCGTGGTGATGGCGATGACCTCGGTGCTGCGCGCCGGCCCGCCTCCGGTCATGACGAACACCTGGTCGAAGATCTTGAAGTCCCAGATCGTGGAGATGATGATCAGCACCATCACCAGCGGGCGCAGGATCGGCAGCGTGATGTGCCGCAGGCGCTGCCACGGGCCCGCCCCGTCGACCCGCGCCGCCTCCATCACCTCAGGCGAGATGGACTGGAACCCCGCCAGCAGCGCGACGGCCACGAACGGGTACGACTGCCAGATCACCACGATGCCGATCGCGAGGAACGCCGACCAGCGCGCGTTGAACCACGCGAAGCCGACCATGTCCACACCGGGGATGAGGCTCAGCAGGTGATTCACCACGCCGTAGCGGGCCTCGAACAGCCACTGCCAGATGCGCCCGGCGGCGACTCCGGCGATGGCCCAGGGCACCAGCGCGATCACCGCGACGACGCGGCGGCCGACGAAGGGCTGGTTGAGCAGCAGGGCGACGAGCAGTCCGACGACCATCGTGGCGATCACGCAGGCGATGCCGAACACGGCCGTGGTGATGATGACCCGGCGGAACAGCGGCTCGGTGAAGATGCGGATGTAGTTGTCCAGCGCGACGAAGTCCTTCGTGCCGTCGCGCAGCCATTCGATGCTGGCGCTGTGAAACGACAGCCAGACGGCCTGGATCACCGGGTACAGCACCAGGCCGAAGATGGTGATCAGCGCGGGCAGCAGCAGCAGCCACGGCAGGATCTTGTTGTCGAACAGCCACCGGCCGCGCCCTCGCTGGGGCGCGGCCAGGCGGCTGTGCACGCTGGCCTCCGTCGAGACCGGGCGGTCTCGACGGTCGGCCGGCACGTGCGTGTGCGACATGCCTATCCGTTCAGGGCGGCTTCGATGTCGGCCTTCAGGGTGTCCAGCGTCGCTTGGACGTCGGCACCCTGGATGATGGCCTGAATCGCAGTCGTCTGCGGCTTCGGGTCGGTCTCCAGCGCGCCCCAGGCGGCCGTGACCGGGTAGACCTTCGTGTGGTCGCGCACGGTGATGCCGAAGGCCTCCATGATCGGGTCCTGCAGCAGCGCCGACTCGTTGATCCCCGCGTTGGTTCCGGCCCAGAAGCCGAACTCGTCGGTGAACTTGGTCAGCTGCTCAGCGCTGAGGATGAAGTCGCGGAACGCGTGCGCGCCCTCGGAGTTGTCCGAGTCGGCGAACACCGACAGGTGGCTGCCGCCGAGGAACGTCCAGCTGCCGCCGGGGCCGGCCGGGATCACCGCGGTGCCCAGCTTGCCTTCCAGCTCCGGGTTGGCCGCGGCTGCGCCGGTCACGTCCCAGGCGCCGCCGATCATCATCGCCGCGTCGCCGTTGTCGAACGCGCCCTCGCGGGCCTCAGCCTCGTTCTGGTTGAGCGTCTCCGGCGCCGCGTACTCGCTGTGCCACCGCGCGTACGTCTCGAACGCGAGCACGCCGGCCTCGTCGTTGATGTTGGACACCCACTGCCCGTCCTGGAGCTCGGCGATCTCGCCGCCGGCCTGCCACACCATCGGCAGCAGCATGTGCATGTAGTCGCCCGGCACGATCAGCGGGTACTGGATGTCGGTCTCGGCCTTGATCGTGTCTGCCGCGGCCTCCAGCTCCTCCCAGGTGGTCGGGACCTCCAGCCCCAGCTCGTCGAAGATGTCGGTGCGGTAGATGAACGACCGGGTTCCTGCGTACCAGGGCGCGCCGTACACCTCGCCGTCGACCGTTGCCGCGTCCACCAGCGAGGGCACCCAGTCCGAGTCGATGTCGGTCTCGGCCTCCAGCCCGCCGATCGCCGCGAACTCCGGCGTCCACGTGCTGGCGCTCTCGGCCAGGTCCGGCACGTCGCCGGAGGTGATCGAGTTGATGAACCGGTCCTTGCCGCCGTCCCACGGGATGTACTCGACGATGACGTCCGAGCCCGCGTTCGCGGCCTCGAAGTCGGCCTCGTAGCCGGCCATCATCTCCTGCAGGCGCTCATCCTCGCCCATGACCCAGACGGTGATCTCGCCGAGTCCTGCGGCGTCGTCCCCCTCGTCGTCGTCGGCGGCGTCGTCGCCCGCATCGGCCTCGGTCTCGGTCTCGGTCTCGGTAGCGTCGTCTTCCGCGTCGTCCCCGCCGCTGCCGGCCGGGTCGGCACCCCCGCACGCCGCTGCCAGCAGCATCAGGGCCAGCAGAAGGCCCAGCAGTTTGCTCAAGCGCTTCATGACCTGTCTCCTCATCCGGCAGTCGGAAAGACCGCCTCGTCGTTCTCCTTCGCCCTGCGCCCGCTGCTCGTGACCCGGAGCAGCAGCCGCTCATAGGGACTGTGGATCTCGCTCATCGCGAGATGTCGCGCGCCGTCGAGCGCGTCGCCCGCCGGCTCGGTGAGCCGTGCCAGCGGCACCAGCCGGGCCAGCTCGCGGCGGAAGGGCTCCATCAGCAGCTCCTCCGCCTGGAACAGGCTTCCGGCGTACGAGACGAGAACGGTCTCGCCCCGCTGGAACACCCGTCGCGCCGCCGCAGTGGCGGTCGCGGCGAGCTCATGGCCCGCCCGCGACCAGATCCGCTGCGCGTCGGCGTCGCCCTCGCGGGCGGCCTGCGCGACGTCCTCCGCGAAAGCGGCCATCGCGCCCGCGGGGTTCTCCGCGCCGTGGATGACCGCTGGAAGATCTTCAAGGCCGCCGTAGCGGCGCTCGGCGAGCCGCTGCAGCAGCGTGGAGCCGGCGCGGCCGTCGTAGGAGCGCAGCGCGCTCACCAGGCCGGCGCGACCGATCCACTGCCCGCCGCCGTCGTCGCCGAGCAGGTAGCCCCAGCCGTCGCAGTGCGCGCTCTCGCCGGTCGGCCCGACCGCCATCGCGACGGCGCCGGTTCCGGCCGCCACGACCACGCCGGGGCGGTGGTGCAGCGCGCCCGCGTGCCAGCTGACCATGTCGCTGGTGACGATCACGCGGTCGACCGCCAGGGCGTCGCGGATGGCGTCGGCGATCCCCGGCGCCTGCGACCAGCACTGCGCGATGCCGGTCAGCCCGATCGACGCGACGTCGACGCGCTCGGACGCCAGGCCCAGGTCTGCGGCCACACCGGCCACGATCCGCGACAGGCAGCTCAGGCCGTCTGAGTCGACGATTGTGCGGCACCCCATCTGGACCGAGGTCGCCACCCGCTCGGGTCCGTCGAACAGCGCCGCGCGCGAGCCGGTCTGACCGACGTCGAAGCCGAGGACCCGCGTCACGCCGGGCCTGCCTTGACGGTCGCAGGCGCGCGCCGCCGCGACTTGAGCGCGGCCGGCGGCTGCAGATCCGCCGTGATCTGATAGCGGTCGCCGCGGTACACCGAGCGCACGAACTCCAGCACCTGCCCGTCTAAGGATCGGGTCGTGCGCTCGAACAGGAAGGCGGGCGAGTGCAGCGGCACCCGCAGCGCGGCCGACTCCTCCGCGTTGGTGACGGTCGGCTCGATGGTCTGGAACGCCGAGCCGACGCGGATGCCGTACCGCTCGGCGAGCAGGTCGTAGAACGAGCGCTCAGCCAGGTCCGCGCCTGACAGGTCCGGCACCAGCGCGCGGGGCACGTACAGCGTCTCGATCGCCATCGTCTGCTGGTCGGCCAGCCGCAGGCGGACGATCTTCAGGATCATGTCGCCGGGAGAGATCTCCAGCCGCCGGCCCAGGCGCGCCCCCGCCACCACTTCCTGAGTGGCCAGCGTCACGCTGCTCGGCGTCAGCCCGCGACGGCGCATGTCCTCGGAGAAAGAGCTGACCGTCAGCGGCTGGGAGATCTTCGGATTGGCGACGAACGTCCCACTGCCCTGGCGGCGGACCAGGTAGCCCTCGCGCACCAGCTCGTCGAGCGAGCGCCGCAGCGTCATCCGCGACACGCCCAGGCTCGCGGCGAGCTTGCGCTCCGGCGGCAGGGCGTCGCCGATGGCGAGCCCGTCAATCATGTCGAGCACGTGCTCGCGCACGGACTCGTGCTTCCACCCCGAACCGTCCAACCCGCAGCCCCCAACTGGTCTAGGCCAACGATCGGCATCATAGATTCAGCGAGAGTAAATGGTCAAGACCAATCTTCTGGTACGGAGCATCGCGGGTCCTGCGGCCGCGATCGTTTATCCGGTTTCTATGTGTTACAGCGTGTCGGCGTGTAGACCAATGCTGCAAATGCAGTCCATCGCAGCGGGGAACGGAGCAGACCAATTTCTGCGCTGGCCCATACGGCGCGTGACGCGCAGAGCTACGCCGCGCGACTTGCGTGCAGGCGCGGTCACATCTGCGTGACACTGCGCGCAACACCGACGCGGAGACAGCGATGGCGCAGGAGGGCTACTCGGGGACGCCGCTGGCGCGAAAGCTCGGGATCAAGGCGGGCGCGGCGGTGGCGCTGCTCGGCGCGCCGGAGGGCTTCGCGCTCACCGATCTGCCTGACGGCGTGGACGTTCGCTCACGAGCGGCCGGTCGCCTTGACGTCATCGTGCTGTTCGCTCGCAGCCAGGCCGAGCTGGCGCGCCGCTTCCCCGCGGCGATGCGGGTGCTCGAGCCCGCCGGCGGGCTGTGGGTGGCGTGGCCGAAGAAGGCCTCCGGCGTGGCGACTGATCTGTCATTCGAGGTGGTGCAGCCGCGGGGGCTTGACGCAGGACTGGTCGACAACAAGATCTGCGCCATTGACGAGACCTGGTCGGGCCTGCGCTTCGTGTACCGCCTGCGCGATCGGCCCTCGCGGGACGCTCACTGAGCGGATTATGATTGCAGCGACCGCCGCACCCGCCGGGCCTTGGAAAGGAACCGGGATGGCGGGCGACGAGGCAAGCCGACGACCCTCCGCTTTGCCCCCTTGGACGAGCGGTCTGGTTGGCTTCGGCCTCGGCGCGGTCAGCGCGCTCCTTGCCGTCGCCATCTTCGGAGTCCCGGCGCGCTGGGCCCTGCTGCTGTTCCTGGCTCCCCTGCCGCTGGATGTCCTGCTCGAAGAGCGCAGACGCCGGCGCAACCCCCCGAATCGCCTGCCGCACGGGCGCGAGCCGCCGCTGTAGATCAATCTCGATCGGGCGCGATCAGTCCCGGTCACCCCGGCGCTTGGCCAGCTCGTCGGACCCGGCCTCGGCATCGGCGTGAACCGGCTGGCTGCGGAGCCAATCCAGGATCTCGTCTTTGAAGTAGCGGAACGTGCGCCCGCCGGGCAGCCGGTGCGCCGGCAGCACCCCCTGGCGCGACAGCTTGCGCACATAGTCGATGTTCAGGTTCAGCAGCCGGGCGACATGGGCCGCGTCGAGGACGGGCGGGTAGTCGTCGGGTGTCTCGTCTGCCATTGGTGCTCCCGTCTCCCGGGTGGATCGCGCCCGCACCATACGTCTTACAACGCTGTGATGCTCGTTCACAAGGGAGGAGGCGACAACTTGTGGAGTAACACGGCCGCGAGTTGGTTCGCTGGTGGCCGCCCAACTTGTGGAAAAGTCGGATCGAGGCCTTGTTCTCCTCGATAGGGTAGTGCTAGCTTCCTGGGCGCTTTGCGGGCGGCACACAGCGTGATACCCGGCGGGGAGAATCATGTGACCAAAATCGATGCACCGGTGGTTTCCGACCGTCAGCTCCCCCCTAGAGCGCCGCGCCGCAGGCTCGGTTCGCGGCTGTCAAGCGGCCATCTGCTCATGATCACGGCCGCACTCGTGGCGCTGGTGGCCAATTACGGCGTGCTGCGCTCCCAAGATGACACCGCCCGAGTCGCCGTCGCCGCGATAGAACTGCGCCCGGGCGCGGTCCTCACGTCCGCCTCGTTCGCCTTCACCGACATCGACGCGGATGACGCGCTGCTCGCCACGTTGCTCGAGCCCGATCGCGCCGCCGCGATGGTGGGGTCCATCGCCTCCGCCAGCCTGCGGCCCGGGGACCTCATCCGGGCCGGAGATCTGGTGGAACCGGCTGCCCCTTCGCAGCGGCGAGCCATGAGCATCCCCGTGGAACCGGCCAGAGCCGTGGGCGGGCAACTGCGCAGCGGTGATCGCGTCGACGTGATCGAGGTGCGAGACGGCGCCGCGAGCTATGTCGTCACCGACGCCGAAGTGCTGGCCGTAGCGGATCCAGGCGGTGCTCGCGGCCTCAGCGGTCTCGGCGCCTTCAGCATCACGGTGGCGGTCGATGACGCAGCGGCGCTTCGACTGGCCGCGGCGATTCAAGCTGACCGCGTCCAGATCGTCCGCTCAACAGGATCCGCCCCAGCCACGCTCGCGCCCGCTCCGGCGGCACCGCGCGGGCTGCCGGCCGGAGAGGAAGACGCGAACAGGCAGAGCGACTGACATGGAGGACGCCCAGATCGCCCTCGCCGCTTCGCCGCGCGATTGGGCGCAGCGTCTTCACCGCCATGTGGCCGACCATGGCGGAGCGCGGGTGCGCGCAACGGTCCTGCATGCGAGCGACGCGCTCAACGAGTCCTATGACGTGTTCGTGGTGGACGACACGACGTCGTTCCTGACTCATCACCTCCTTGATGAACTGCACCGCATTGGTCGACGCGTCCTTGGCGTCTACGACCCTCAGGACGGTCGCGGGAAGGGTGAGCTGCTCGACCGCGGCGTCGACGACGTCATCGTGCGCGACGCCCCGGCCGAGGACTTCCTCGCCGTCATCCATGCCCTCTCCGCGACGGCGACGCGCGACAGACCCATGGAGCGCGGGGAGCCGCTCACCGGTCGAGGGGGCGAGTCTCTTCCGGTCCGCGGTCGCATCACCGTCGTGGGCGGGCCATCGGGCGGGGTGGGCGCCACCGAGGTCGCAATCGCCCTGTGCGACGCGGTCGCGAGTCGCGGCACCTCCGCGGTCCTGGTCGATGCGGACGAGGTCGCGCCATCTGTGGCGCAGCGCCTCGGTCTGCCCTTGTACCCCAACATCCGGGCCGCAATCGACGCGGTCGAGCACCGAACCGGCTCGCTGAGCGATGCGCTCATCGCCGTACCCGGCGCGGCGTTCGCGGCCATTCCGGGGCTCTCGGCGGGCCGCGACTGGGCCGAGCTGCGCCCCAACGAGTGTGTCGACGCCGCGAAGGCGCTTGCGATGATGCGCGACGAGATCATCGTCAACGTGGCTCACCGGATAGAGGATCTCCACGCGTCGGTCGGGCTGCGCCGCTACGGTCAGAGCCGGGCGCTCCTGGGCGTCGCCGACGACATCGTGGCGGTCGGACTGCTGACTCCCGTCGGCGTGGCGCGCCTTCTCGATTGGGTCGCCGAGCTGCGGGTCGTCGCTCCGAATGTCCCGCTGCACCTCGTCCTCAACCGGGCTCCGAAAGCCGCGTTCAAGCGCGCCGAGGCGCGAGAGGAGATCCTCCGCAGCATTGTCCCGGCGACGTTGTCGTTCGCTCCTGACGACCGACGGGTCGAGGCTGCTGCGTGGTCGGGCGGGGTCGTCGCCAGAGGGCCATTCGCGAAGTCGATGCGGGCGCTCGCCGATACTGTCCTGCCCACCGAGAAGCGCCGCCGAAGCCCGACTGCGGTGGTGAGCCGGTGACGACTGTCGCGGTGGGCGCCTACGACCGGATTCGGACCTCCGTCCTGCAGTTGATCGAGCGCCAGCGGCTCGACCCGGGCGAGCACCTCGACGAAGTCCGCGCCGCCGTGGTCGATGCGGTCGAGTCCTACCAGCGAGGCGCGCACCTCGGCGAGGGGCCGGCGCTGCGAGACCCAGCCGATATGGCCGCGCGGATCCTGCAATCAATCACCTCGTTCGGTGCGCTCACCGAACTGCTGAGTCGCGGCGATGTCGAGGAAATCTTCATCGAGGGCGCGCGCATCTCCTTCATCGACGGCAGCGGGCGTCTGCAAGGGCTCGCAGCGCCGACCACCGAGGAGGAGACCCGTCAGGTGATCGACCGGCTCCTGTCGACCACCCAGCGCCACCTCGACACCGGAAGCCCGCTCGTTCAAGCGCGTGTGCTGAACGGCCAAGCTCGCCTGACCGCGGCGATCCCTCCGATATCCGACTCGCTGTCGGCGACCATCCGACGCCACACGCTTCGCCGCGACACCCTGGCCTCCCTCATCGAGAAGGGCTCATTGACCCCCGCAGCCGCCGGGTTCCTCTGGGCGGTGATGCAGACGACCTCGAGCGTCGTCGTCTCGGGACCGCCGGGCGCCGGAAAGACGTCCTTGCTCAGCGCCTTGGTCGCCGCAGCGCCGAGCAACCACTGCGTGCGCTGCTGTGAAGAGATCCGCGAGCTGCACGTCCCGTTGACGCATGGCTCGTTCTACGAGGCTCGCCCGCCCGGGATTGACGGCTCAGCCGGCGTGTCGCTTCGCGATCTCGTCAAGTTCGTGCTGGCGATGCGACCAGATCTGATCATCGTCGGCGAAGTCAGGGGCGCCGAGGCGTTCGAGCTGACTCGCGCGGTTAACGCCGGCTGCGGCTTCGCGTGCACCGTGCATGCCAACTCCGCGAAGGATGCACTCGAAGCGCTGGTCAACGCGGCCCTAATGGCGGGCGAGAACGTCGGCGAGCCG
>DATKBU010000275.1:0-2883 GCA_035513815.1 Egibacteraceae bacterium | reverse complement strand
GAGCTCGCATCCAGGCACACCCACCGCCCTGTCGCGCTGGCATCCAGCATCCTCAAGGTGTGGGACACCAGCAGACGCCACCGCAGCCTGAGCGCGGCGTGCGCGGCGGTCGGCTACCACCGGGGTCGCATGGCCCTCTCGATGATGACGCCGCCGCTCCCTGCGGTCGCATCTGGCCCGGCGGTCTCGCATCCGCTGCCCGCCGGCCAAGCGGCTCGTGCGATCACTGTGCGCGTCGAGCGCCTCATCTCCGACGGACCGATCATGACAGTGCTGCGCCGCCGGGTTGAGCTGGCGCTCGCGCTGCTGGTCTTGTGCGCGGCATCCAGCGCCGCCATAACCGTGCCGTCGTGGATCGCCAGCGCTTTCACGCCTCAGGTCTATTTCGTCGCGCGTCCTGCCGCGCAACCCGTCGAGGCCCCCGCCTTCGCGACCTTCCGTGAGCTGGCGCCCGCAGTCCCGGCCAGCAGCGAGCGGTCGTCATCAACCGCGACGACATCCAGCACCGCCAACGAATCCCTGGGGTGCCCGTGCATCGAATCGCAGGCTCAGCTGCGTCAGGGGATCCAAGCCACCGCCCCACAGCAGTTCAGCGCGATGCAGTGGGTCCGCGGCGAGCAGACGCAGCGCTGGCCGGTCGGTGAGCCCGCGGGGGCCAAGCAGTCCCCACGCCAACTTCAGCAGGTGCTCGGCGGCAGCAGCTCCCAGATCGGCTTGTTCATCGTGACCACCCCAGCCTCCTGACCTGCCGTCGCGGTTGACCGAGGTGGGCGGGCTGAGCTGCGCTACGATGGCGGTTCGCATCAACCGCTGGAGGTAGTTTCGTGCTCACCGGGGCTGTGATCGTCGTGCACGTCATCGTGTCGCTCCTGCTCGTGATGTTCATTCTCCTGAAGTCGGGGCGCGGCGGCGGACTGTCAGACATGTTCGGCGGTGGCGCGATGGGCGGGATGAGCGGCTCGACGGTGGTCGAGAAGAACCTCGACCGGCTGACGATCATCACCGGCGTCGTCTTCGCGCTGACAACCATCATCCTGTCCCTTCGTCTCGCCTGACGCGGTGCGGTCGCGATGGCGCCGGCGCGACGGGGAGCCGGATCCATGGGGCAGCGCAGCAGACCGAGGCTCCACCAGCTAGCCGCTGGGGTTGCGCTGTGCCTGCTCGCCGTGGCGTGCGTGCCCCAGGGCTCGCCGCAGGAGCCTGAGCCGTCTCTGTCACCGCTGCCTGCGGCGCAAAGGCCTGATCCGCTACGGGGCGGCGGCACCCTGAGCTACGCCATCCAGGAGCCGACGGCGATCGTGCCGCCAGCCGCCATGACCCCCAGCGACCTCGTCGTCGTCGATGCGCTGTTCGATTCGCTGACGGCATTCGAGCGCGACATGTCGGTGATCGAAGCCGCGGCCGTGACGTGGGAGCCGGAGCCCGGGCTGACAGAGTGGACCTTCCACCTGCGAGACGGCGCGCGGTTCCACGATCAGAGCCCGGTGACGGCGGCTGACTTCAAGTTCGCCTGGGAGCAGGCGATCGGCCTGGACCGCTCCGGATACCTGCTGTGGATGGTCGACGGCTACGAAGCGCTGCGCGACGGCAGCGCGACAACGCTTCGAGGAGTCGATGCGATCGACGAGCTGACTCTGCGGATACGCCTCAGCACGCCGTACGCCGAGCTGCCCGCTGTGCTGGCGCACCCCGCGCTCGGCCCCATCCCGCGCCACGCGTGGGAGGCGGCGCCTGAGGAGTACCAGCGCCAGCCGATCGGGAACGGGCCGTTCCAGGCCACCGAGCCGTGGGCCAAAGACAAGTTCATCCGCGTCGCTCGGTTCAACGACTGGCCCAACGGCGCCCCCGCCGCGCTGCAGGAGGTCCTGTTCCGCAGCTACGACGTGGAGACGGCCTTCGTCGCGTTCCGTGAGGATCTGGTGCAGTTCACGACGCTGCCGGCCGGGGCCCTGTCGGCAGCCGTGGAGCGCTACGGCGAGTCGGTCGACGGGTACACGGGGCCGGGCGTGCTGCGCGGCGACGTTCCGGTGCTCTACTACCTCGGCTTCAATGTCGCCCGGCCGCCGTTCGACGATCCCGAGGTCCGCCGGGCGATCAGCAAGGCAATCGACCGCGACAAGATCGCCGACGCGAATCTCGACGGCAATCTGCGCGTAGCCCGCTCCGCCGTGCCGAGGGGGATCCGCCACGCTGCTCCGCCCGCGTGCGGCGCCTGCGCGCATCTGCCGGACGAGGCGCGCGCGATCTTCGAGGATCGCGAGATCACCGAGATGGAGCTGTGGTTCAACGGCGACGGCGGCCATGAGGGGATCGCCGAGTCGATCCGCGCCGACCTCGCGGCGGTCGGAGTTCGCCTGCGGCTGCGGGAGGTCACCTACGCCACCTATCTGTCGGCCTTGCGTCGTGGCACCCCCGGCATGTTCCGCTTCGGCTGGGTCCTCGATCACCCGACCGCCGACAACATCCTCACGCCGCTGTTTCGCTCCGCCGCCGACTCGGCAGAGCTCAGCGCCAACTACGGCGGATACGCGTCCGAGGAAGTCGACGAACTGCTCGACCGGGCCCGCCGCACCGCCCTTTCACAGGTGCGGGCTGCGCACCTGCGCGAGGCGGAGCGGATCGCAGTTGGGCAGGACATGGCCGTCGTGCCTATCGTCACGCTGCGCCACAGCGCCGTCGTGAGCGACCGAGTCGACAACTTCTACTACAGCCCGCTGGGCCTGCCGAACCTTGACGAGGTGCGCCTCCGCCCGCCGAGCGCCGATCGCGGCTGAGGCTTTCTGGGCGCGTTCCGCCGCCTGGTGGGCAGGACGACATCGCCCTCACTGGCCAGCTCGCTACGGTCCGTGAACGACGCTGGTCTTGACCTCGGCGAAATGACAT
>DATKBU010000274.1:0-19225 GCA_035513815.1 Egibacteraceae bacterium | reverse complement strand
GCCGCATCCGACAGCCGACAGTCGCCCCCGACCCGGCCGCCCGCAAGCTGTTGCCCGGTCAGACGCGGTGCAGGGGCGGTCGGCGGTCGGCTGCCCTGGCGAGATGATCCGCCAGCTCGTCCTCGCCGTCGCGGACCTCGGCGAACGTCACCCGGATGTGCTCGCCATCCAGCGGGGCCACGATGAACGGCGCGCCAGGGGCGACGCCGATGCCGAGCGCAGCCAGCATCAGCAGCGCCGACCGCTCGGAGGCGACCTCAACCCACAGGTTGATCCCGTCGCCCAGGGTGGAGCGCACGCCCCGCTCCGCCAGGGCCGCGCGCAGCGCCGCGCGGCGCCGGGCATAGGCGTCGCGGGCCGCGGCCACGGCGTCGACCGAAGCCGGATCACTCAGCAGCTCGACCAGCAGCGACTGCACCAGCCGGCTCGTCCACCCCGCGCCCAGCAGGCGGCGGGCGACGACGGCGTCGATGACGTCGCGCCGCCCGCCGACCGCCGCGATCCGCAGATCCGGCCCGTGGGACTTCGAGTAGCTGCGGATGTGCACCGTGCGCTCGGGCATATGCACGCCCAGGCTGACATCGGGAGCCTCGCAGATGTCCCCCGCGTGGTCGTCCTCGACGATTGTGAGGTCGACGCCGCGCAGCACGGCGGCCAGCGCCTTCGCCCGCCGGCGCGACATGCTGATCCCCGTCGGATTGTGGGCGCGAGGCTGGAGGAACAGCGCGACGGGCTTGTGCGCCAGCGCCGCCTCCAACGAGGCCGCCACGATGCCCTCGGCATCCAGATCCAGCGGCACCAGCCGGGCGCCGAGCTGCTCCAGCAGGTCGACCAGCGGGGCGAAGCAGGGATTCTCGACTGCTACGGCGTCGCCGAAGCGCACCACGTGGCTGGCCACGCGGTCCAGCGCGTCCAGCGCGCCGTTGACCACCGTCAGCGCCTGGGGCGCGAAGGGCCAGGTGGCCGCCAGCAGCTCCTCCAGCGCCGGCAGCACCGGATCCTCGAGGTAGCTGTGGGTCAGCGCCCTGCTCCCCACCCTGGCCAGCGCGGGGCGAAGGTCGGGCAGCAGCTCGGGGTCGGGGGTGCCGGTCGACAGGTCCAGGCGGAAATGCCCGGGGCCCTCGGTGATGCGGCGGAAGCGCGAGGGCCCGCGCGCTCCGGCGCCGTCGAGCACGAAGGTGCCGAGCTTGCCGCGTGACTCGATCGCGCCCAGCGCCGCCAGCGTCTGCCACGCCTCGCTCACGGTGCTCGGGCTGATCCGCAGCTCGCGGGCCAGCGCCCGGACCGTCGGCAGGCGCTCTCCCGGCTTGAATTCGCCCGTGGTGATGAGGCGGCTGACGGCCGCCGCGATGCCGCGGGCGCTGCGCTCCTCGACCACGTCCACGATGCGGTGCATGCGCCCTCCGCCGGATCCAGCTGGTAATCGTCCGGAAACACAATAGCTATTGTCCGCTGCTACCTGTGTCAGATAGTGTCGTGGAGCAGAGGGCCCCGGGGCAATGCCTTCTTCCGCCGCAAGGATGCGTCGCTCCCCGGCCCGCCGTTCGCCACAGCGAGCCCCCGCGAGGTGCGACATGACGGTGATCCGATCAGCGCTGGTGCAGACAAAGTGGACCGGGGATCAGGAGACGATGACAAAGGTCCATGAGGACTACGCCCGCCAGGCCGCCGAGCAGGGCGCGCAGGTCATCTGCTTCCAGGAGCTGTTCTACGGTCCGTACTTCTGCCAGGTGCAGGACGCCAAGTTCTACAGCTACGCCGAGTCAGTTCCCGGCCCGACCACCGAGCGCTTCCAGGCGCTGGCCGCGGAGCTGGGGATGGTGATGGTGCTCCCGATGTACGAGGAGGAGCGGCCGGGGTTCCTGTTCAACACCGCGGCGGTCGTCGACGCCGACGGGACCTACCTCGGCAAGTACCGCAAGACCCACATCCCCCAGGTCAAGGGCTTCTGGGAGAAGTTCTACTTCCGCCCCGGCAATCTCGGCTACCCGGTGTTCGACACCGCCGTGGGCAGAGTCGGGGTGTACATCTGCTACGACCGCCACTTCCCGGAGGGCTGGCGGGCGCTGGGGCTGAACGGCGCGGAGCTCGTGTTCAACCCCTCGGCCACCCACCGCGGGCTGTCAGCGTACCTGTGGCAGCTCGAGCAGCCCGCGTCGGCGGTGGCCAACGAGTACTTCATCGGGGCGATCAACCGCGTCGGGATCGAGGATCTGGGCGACAACGACTTCTACGGCACCAGCTACTTCGTCGACCCTGAGGGAAAGTTCGTCGGAGAGGTCGGCGACGCCCACGAACCCGAGCTGATCGTGCGCGACCTCGACATGGAGCTGCTCGCAGAGGTCAGGGCCCGCTGGGCCTTCTACCGCGATCGCCGGCCCGACGCCTACGACGACCTCGTCCAGCCGTGAGCGGCGACCTGCGCGCCCGCCACCGCGCGGTCACGCCGAGCTGGCTGGCCGTCTACTACGACGAGCCGATCGAGCTGGTGCGCGGCGAGGGCTGCCGCGTCTGGGACGCTGACGGCAACCGCTACCTCGATTTCTTCGGCGGCATCCTGACGACCATCTCAGGCCACGGGATCCAAGAGGTCGTCGAAGCGGTCCGAGAGCAGGCGTCGAAGCTGCTGCACACCTCGACGCTGTACCTGTCCCGGCCGATGGTGGAGCTGGCCGAGCGCCTCGCGGAGCTGTCGGAGGTCCCCGGCGCCAAGGTGTTCCTGACGACGTCGGGCACCGAGGCCAACGAGGCGGCGCTTCTGGCGGCGACGTCATTTCGGCGCAGCAACCAGATCCTGGCGCTGCGCAACAGCTACCACGGCCGCTCGTTCGGCGCGGTGGCCATCACCGCCAACCGCGCCTGGCGGCCCACCAGCCTGTCGGGCCTGCAGGTGTCATTCGTGCACGGCGGCTATCGCCTGCGCAGCCCGTTCCGCGATCTAGACGACGACGCCTACACCGCCGCGTGCGTGCAGGACCTGCGCGACGTGCTCGACATGTGCACGAGCGGGGATGTGGCGGCGATGATCGCCGAGCCGATCCAGGGGGTCGGCGGCTTCGCCACCCCGCCCGACGGCTTCTTCGGGGCGATGCAGTCCGTCCTGGCCGAGCACGGGATCCTGTTCATCGCCGACGAGGTGCAAACCGGCTTCGGGCGCACCGGGGAGCACTTCTGGGGCTATCAGGCCCACGGCGTCGCGCCCGACCTGCTGACCGTGGCCAAGGGGATCGGCAACGGCCTGTCGCTGGGGGCGGTCGTGGGCCGCGCCGAAGTGCTCGATTCGATCCCGGCCAACAGCATCTCCACGTTCGGCGGCAACCCGCTGTCGTGCGCCGGGGCGCTGGCCAACCTGGACTACCTGCTGTCGCGCGACCTGCAGGGAAATGCCCGCAAGCAGGGCCACGCGCTGTCCGAGGGCCTGCGCGCCATCGCCGAGCGCCACCCGTGGATCGCCGAGGTTCGCGGCAAGGGTCTGATGCTGGCCGCCGAGCTGTGCGCGCCGGGGAGCGACGACCGTCTCGGCGGACCCGAGCCGTGGGCGGGCGGCGCCAGCGCGTTCATGGAGGCCACGCGCGCTCGCGGGCTGCTGGTCGGCAAGGGTGGGCTGTACGGCAACGTGCTGCGCATCACGCCGCCGCTATCCGTGGACGACGACGAGATCGCCGAGGCGGTCGAGATCCTGGGCGCAGCCGCCGACGACGTGGCCGCCGGCTAGCGCCAGACGCGAAGGAGGGAGCTCTAGCGATGACCACGCTGATCACTGGCGGCACCGTCGTCAGCCCCACCGGAACCATCCGCGCCGATGTGCTCATCGACGGCGAGCGCGTCGCCGCGCTGGTCGAGCCCGGCTCGACCGCGCTGGGCCATGATCTGGCCGCGAGCGCCGACGAGGTGATCGACGCCGCCGGCAAGTACGTGATCCCTGGCGGGGTGGACTGCCACACGCACATGGAGCTGCCGTTCGGCGGCACGTCGGCCTCGGACACCTTCGAATCCGGCACGCGCGCGGCCGCCTGGGGCGGCACCACCACGATCATCGACTTCGCGGTGCAGCGCGCCGGCGAGCGCGGGCAGGACGGCCTGGCTGCCTGGCACGCCAAGGCCGAGGGAAACTGCGCGATCGACTACGGCTTCCACCAGATCATCGGCGGGGTCGACGACGACTCGCTGAAGGCGATGGACGAGCTGGTCGCCGAGGGCATCACCAGCTTCAAGCTTTTCATGGCCTACCCGGGGGTCTTCTACGCCGACGACGGCCAGATCCTGCGCGCCATGCAGACCGCGACGTCCAACGGCTCGATGATCATGATGCACGCCGAGAACGGCATCGCGATCGACGTGCTCGTCGCCCAGGCGCTGGCCCGCGGGGACACCGACCCGCGCTTCCACGGCACCACCCGGCCCTGGGAGACAGAGTCCGAGGCGACGCACCGCGCGATCATGCTCGCACGGCTGGCCGGCACCCCGCTGTACATCGTGCACATGTCCGCCAAGCAGGCGGTCGCGGCGGTCGCGGCGGCGCGCGACGAGGGCTGGAACGTGTTCGGCGAGACCTGCCCGCAGTACCTGTACCTGTCGCTGGAGGAGCACCTGTCCGCGTCCGGCTTCGACGGCGCCAAGTACGTGTGCTCCACGCCCCTGCGCGCCCGCGCCGAGGGCCACCAGGACGAGCTGTGGCGCTACCTGCGCACCGACGACCTGTCGGTCGTGAGCACCGACCACTGCCCGTTCTGCATGAAGGAGCAGAAGGAGCTGGGCCTGGGCGACTTCTCCAAGATCCCAAACGGCATCGGAGGGGTCGAGCACCGCATGGACCTGATCTACCAGGGCGTCGTCGACGGCCGCATCACGCTGCCGCGCTGGGTTGAGCTGTGCTCGACCACGCCGGCGCGCATGTTCGGCCTGTATCCCCGCAAGGGCGTGATCGCGCCGGGCTCGGACGCCGACATCGTCGTCTACGACCCGGCCGCGACCACCACGATCAGTGTGGAGACCCACCACATGAACATGGACTACTCCGCCTACGAGGGCACAGCCGTGCAGGGCAAGGTCGACACGGTGCTGTCGCGCGGCAAGGTCGTCGTGCGCGAGGAGAAGTTCGTCGGAACCGCCGGGCACGGCCAGTACCTGCGGCGCGGCCAGTGCGAGTACCTGCGATGACGCGCCGCATCGACCACTGGATCGCCGGCAAGCCGGTCGCCTCCGCCTCCGGGCGGACCGGCCCCGTCTTCGACCCCGCGCGCGGGGTGCAGCAGGCCGAGGTGGGCTTCGCCGACGACGCCGAGGTCGACGCCGCCGTGGGCGCGGCCGCCGAGGCCTTCAGCGCGTGGCGCGCGACCTCGCTGTCGCGGCGCACGGAGATCCTGTTCGCCTTCCGCGAGCTGCTCCATGCCCGCCGCGACGACGTGGCCGCCGTCCTGTCGTCGGAGCACGGCAAGGTGCCCGCCGACGCCGCCGGCGAGGTCGCCCGGGGCCTGGAGAACGTCGAGTTCGCCTGCGGCATCCCCGCGCTGCTCAAGGGCGGGTTCAGCGAGCAGGCCTCCACCGGCGTCGACGTGCACTCGGTGCGCCAGCCGCTGGGGGTGGTGGCCGGCATCACGCCGTTCAACTTCCCGGCGATGGTGCCGCTGTGGATGCTGTCCAACGCGATCGCCTGCGGCAACACGTTCGTGCTCAAGCCCAGCGAGAAGGACCCCTCGGCGTCGCTGATGCTCGCCGAGCTGCTCGCCGAAGCGGGCCTTCCGCCAGGGGTGCTCAACGTCGTGCACGGCGACAAGGTGGCGGTCGACCGGCTGCTGGCCCACCCCGACGTGGCCGCAGTCAGCTTTGTGGGCTCCACGCCGATCGCGCGCTACATCTATGAGACCGGCACCGGCCACGGCAAGCGCGTCCAGGCCCTTGGCGGGGCGAAGAACCACATGGTGGTGCTGCCCGACGCCGACATCAACATGGCCGCCGACGCCGCGGTGTCCGCCGGGTACGGCTCGGCGGGCGAGCGCTGCATGGCGATCTCGGTTGTGGTGGCCGTCGGGGACGCCGCCGATCCGCTGATCGAGGCGATCAAGGCGCGCATCCCCAAGGTGCGCATCGGCCCCGGCACGGACCCGGACGCCGAGATGGGGCCGCTGATCACCCGTGAGCACCGCGACAAGGTGGCGTCCTACCTGGACACCGCCGCCGACGACGGCGCGCGGGTGGTGGTCGACGGCCGCGAGCAGCGCTTCGACGGCGACGGCTTCTTCCTCGGCGTGTCGCTGGTGGACGATGCGTCCCCCGGCATGCGCGTGTACGACGACGAGATCTTCGGCCCAGTCCTGACCGTGGTGCGCGCCGGCTCCTACGACGAGGCGGTCGGGCTGGTCAACGACAACCCGTACGGCAACGGCTGCGCCATCTTCACCCGCGACGGCGGGGCGGCGCGGCAGTTCGAGTTCGACGCGGTGTGCGGCATGGTCGGCGTGAACGTGCCCATCCCCGTGCCGGTCGCCTACTACAGCTTCGGCGGGTGGAAGAACTCGCTGTTCGGCGACACAGCCATGTACGGGCCGGCCGGGATCGACTTCTACACCCGCACCAAGGTGGTCACTTCGCGGTGGCCCGACCCGGCGACCTCGATGGTCGACCTCGGGTTCCCCAGGACCAGGTAGGCCGGCGCGGAACGAGGAGGGCACATGGATTTCGGGGTCGTGCTGCAAACCAACCCGCCGGCCTGGCGGGTGGTCGAGCTAACGAAGCAGGCCGAGATGCTGGGCTTCACCCACGCATGGACGTTCGACTCGCACCTGCTGTGGGAGGAGCCGTTCGTCATCTACAGCCAGATGCTGGCGGCCACCCATCGCATGGTGGTGGGACCCATGGTCACCAATCCCGCCACGCGCGACTGGACGGTGACCGCGTCGCTGTTCGCCACCTTGAACGAGATGTTCGGCAACCGCACCATCTGCGGCATCGGACGCGGCGACTCCGCGGTGCGGGTGACCAACGGCCGCCCAGTCACGCTGGCGACCTTGCGGGAGTCCATCGAGGTCATCCGCGATCTCGCCAACGGCGGCCAAGCGACCTACAAGGGCAGCCAGCTGCGCTTCCCGTGGAACCCGCACAGCCGCCTGGACATCTGGGTGGCCGCCTACGGGCCGAAGGCGCTGGCCCTGGCCGGCGAGGTCGGCGACGGCTTCATCCTCCAGCTGGCCGACCCCGACATCGCCGCGTGGAGCATCGCGGCGGTGCGCCGCGCCGCCGAGGCCGCCGGGCGAGACCCGGGCGAGGTGAAGATCTGCGTCGCCGCCCCGGCCTACATCGGGGATGACCTCGCGCACCAGCGCGATCAGTGCCGCTGGTTCGGCGGCATGGTCGGCAACCACGTCGCCGACATCGTCGCCCGCTACGGCGCCGACGGCGCCGACGTGCCCGCGGCCCTGACCAGCTACATCGAGGGGCGCAAGGGCTACGACTACAACGAGCACGGCCGGGCCGGCGCGACTCACGTCGACTTCGTGCCTGACGACATCGTCGACCGCTTCTGCATCCTCGGCCCGCCCGAGCGCCATGTCGAGCGCTTGAGCGAGCTGAAGTCCCTCGGCGTGGACCAGTTCGCGATCTACCTGCAGCACGACGCGAAGGAGTCGACGCTGCAGGCCTACGGCGAGCACGTGATCCCGGCGGTCGCCGACATCGCGCTGGCGAAGAGCTGACGCCGGTGGCCGAAGCGACGCCCGCGACTCAGGACGCGCTCCGAGCTGCGGATGAAGGCGGTCCACGCAGGCGCGGCGGCGTCGTCCCGGTACGCGCGCCCTTACTGCTGCGCGCGGGGAGGGGCGCCCTCCTCACAGCCGCAGCGGTGGCGGGCATCGGCCTGGTCTGGACTGGCTACAAGGCGATGGGGCAGGCCACTGGCGGGACGTGGCCGCTGACCGGCCTGTCGCTCCCCGTGCCCACCGACGACCGCACCCTGCCCGCCTTCCTCGACATCCTCGTGCGCTTCGCGCAGCCGCAGCGCCTGGGCGACGAGGTCATGCTGTGGCGCTACCTGCTGGACGGCGCGCTGTTCACGTTCCGCTCGGCGGCTGTGGGCTTCGCAGCCGGGCTGGTCATCGGCCTGGGCCTATCGCTGGCGATGCTGCGCTCCGGCTGGCTCGAGCGCGGCCTGCTGCCCTATGTCATCGCCTCGCAGACAGTGCCGCTGATCGCGCTGGCGCCGCTGGTCGTGGCGTGGGGAAACCAGCTCGACCATGCGGTCTTCTTCACGTGGCGGCCGTGGATGTCGGTATCGATCATCGCCACCTACCTCACCTTCTTCCCGGTGTCGGTCAACGCGCTGCGGGGGCTGAAGTCGCCGGCGGCCGACTCGCTGGAGCTGATGCGCAGCTACGCGTCGTCGTGGCGGCAGACGCTGCTGAAGCTGCGCCTGCCCGCGGCGGTGCCGTATCTGATCCCGGCGCTGAAGGTATCGGCCACCTCGGCGGTGGTCGGCGCGATCGTGGGGGAGATCTCCGCCGGAGTTCGCGGCGGCCTCGGGCGGCTGATCATCGACTACTCCCAGCAGTACCTCACCGACCCGGCTCGCCTGTACTGCGCCGTGATTGCGGCGGGCTTGCTCGGCGTGGCATTCGTCGCGCTCATCGGCGCGCTCGACGCCGCTGTCATGCGCAGCCGCCCTCGGAGCGCGTCGTGAGCGCGGGCTCGGGCGCGCGGGGGGCCGCAGCGGAGGGGGATGTGGCGATCTCGATCGCTGGGGTCGACCATGCGTTCAACCCCGGCCAGGCCAATGAGGTCGTCGCGCTGCGCGGCATCGACCTGCAGGTGGCGCCGGGCGGCTTCGTGTCGCTCATCGGGCCCTCGGGCTGCGGCAAATCCACGCTGCTGCGGCTCATCGCCGACCTGATCTCACCGACCGCAGGGTCGGTCACGGTCAACGGCAAGCCAGCGCATCAGGCCCGACTGGACCAGGACTACGGGATGGCGTTCCAGCAGGCAGGGCTGTTCGACTGGCGCACGGTCGCCCGCAACGTTGAGCTGCCGCTGGAGCTGCGCGGCTGGGACCGCCGCCGCCGGCGCGAGCGCTCCCGCGAGCTGCTCGAACTTGTGCGCCTGGCCGAGTTCGCCGACCACCGACCGTGGGAGCTGTCTGGCGGCATGCAGCAGCGGGTGGCGATCGCCCGCGCGCTGGCCGTGCACCCCCCGATCCTGCTGATGGACGAGCCGTTTGGCGCCCTGGACGAGATGACTCGCGAGCACATGCAGGACGAGCTGGTGCGCATCTGCTCGCAGACCGCCACGACCGTAGTATTCGTCACCCACTCGATCCCAGAGGCGGTGTTCCTGTCGCATCAGGTGGTCGTGATGTCGGCGCGCCCCGGGCGGATCACGAGGATCATCGAGGTCGACCTGGGCGAGCGCACGCTCGAGTCGCGCCAGGACCCGGCGTTCTTCGGCTGCATCACCGAGGTGCGCGACGCGCTGCGCGGGCGGGCGCCCAGCCTCACCGAGGCGGGAGCTGACGAGCGGTGAGCGTCGTCGCCGTTCCCCGCCAGCGCCGTCGTCTCCGCCTCGGCGTCTCGCTGCCGCCGGTGATCGTGGCGATCGGGGCGCTGATCGGCTGGGAGCTGGTGGTCGAGATCTTCAACATCCAGCGCTTCCTGCTGCCCAAGCCGTCGGCGATCTGGCTCTCGCTGACCGGCGACTGGCGCACCATCGCGACGGCCGCCCAGAAGACGGGCTGGGTTGCCATCAGCGGCCTGACCGTCGGGGTCGCGGCCGCTCTCGCGGCGGCGATGCTGGTCACGCGCTTCCGCCGGCTGGCCAGCGGCGTGACCACGATGGCCTCGGCGCTCGCGGCGACGCCGATCGTCGCCCTGGCGCCGGTGTACTTCAAGTGGTTCGGCCAGGTCGGGCCGACCGCCAAGCAGGCGGTCGTCGTGTCGGTGGTGCTGTTCCCCGTGTTCGCCGCCACCGCGCGCGGCCTGCTGCAGATCGACCCGGTGCACGCCGAGCTGATGCGCAGCTACGCCGCGGGCGAGTGGCGCCTGCTGCGCGAGGTGCGCGTGCCCAACGCGACCCCGTTCTTCCTGACCTCGCTGAAGGTCGCCGCGTCGCTGAGCGTCATCGCCGCGATCGTGTCGGAGTACTTCGGCGGGGAGCAAGGCACCCTCGGCGGCATCATCACCCAATCGGCCGGCCTCAGCCGCTACGACCGGGCATGGGCCGCAGTCGCCGCCGCCTGTGCCCTCGGCTTGGCCCTGTACGCGTTCACCAACCTGCTCGAGCGACTCGCGCTGCGCTGGCACCCAGCGCTGCGGGCAGTCCGGTGAGCGGGCGACGCCCCAACGTGATCCGAGCAGCGAAGGAGACGACATGACAATCATGCGATGGCGCCTGGGCGCCCTCATCGCCGCGCTGGCACTGGCCCTGGCGGCCTGCGGCGGCGCCGCCGACACGGCCGATCCCGGGCCGGACGCCACGGCGCCTGATGGGGGCGAGGCCACCGGGGAGCCGACCGTCGAGGACACCGGGGCCGACACCGGGGCCGACGCCGGCGAGGACGCCGGCGAGACTGGCGAGCTCACCCCGGTCAGCCTGCAGCTGCAATGGTTCGCCCAGGCGCAGTTCGCCGGGTACTACGCGGCGGTGGCGGAGGGCTTCTACGCCGACGAGGGCCTGGACGTGGAGATCGTCGAGGGCGGGGTCGACATCGTGCCCCAGACCCAGCTGGCGACCGGCGCGGTCGACTTCGCGATCGCGTGGGTGCCCAAAGCTCTGGCGTCCCGTCAGGAGGGCGCGGCCATCACCAACATCGGCCAGATCTTCCAGCGCTCCGGCACGCTGCAGGTGTCCTGGGCGGACTCGGGCATCTCCACGGCCGCCGACCTGGAGGGCAAGACCGTCGGCAACTGGGGCTTCGGCAACGAGTTCGAGCTGCTCGCCGGGCTGCGCAAGGCCGGGCTGGACCCCAACACCGACGCGACGCTGGTGCAGCAGCAGTTCGACATGTCGGCGCTGCTGGCCCGCGAGATCGACGCCGCCCAGGCGATGACCTACAACGAGTACGCCCAGGTGCTGGAGACGGTCAACCCCGAGACAGGCGAGCTGGACCCGCCCGAGGACCTGTCGGTCATCGACTGGAACGAGGAGGGCACGGCCATGCTGCAGGACGCGATCTGGGCCGACGCGACCCGGCTGTCTGACGCCGCCTACCGCGACACCGCGGTGCGCTTCCTGACCGCGTCGTTGCAGGGCTGGATCTTCTGCCGCGACAACCCCGACGACTGCGTCGAGCACGTGCTGGCCGCCGGCCCGACGCTGGGGACCTCGCACCAGACCTGGATGATGGCCGAGATCAACAAGCTGATCTGGCCCTCGCCGAACGGCATCGGGGTGTTGGACCAGGGGCTTTGGGACCAGACGGTGACTGTCGCAGTCGACGAGCAGATCATCGCCGAAGAGCCTGAGGCCGAGGCGTTCACCACCGAGCTCGCCGAAGAGGCGGTCGCCGCGCTGGAGGAAGAGGGCCTCGACGTCCGAGGCGAGGGCTACACAGCCCCGGAGGTGGAGCTGGCCGAGGGCGGGGCGTAGACCCCGCGCGATCGTCCGGCTGAGGGCCGGGTCCGCGCTTACAAGCGCGTGCTCGGCCCCAGGCGGCGCCGGCATGAACGCTCGGGGACAGGTCAGGTCAGGCGCGCGACCGGACGCGCGAACCGCCCCCAACCCCGAACCGCGAACCGCGAACAAGCCCCGGACGGGCGGATGCCCGTCACTATTGTCGCGGATCCATCAGTCTGCGGGGCGGGGGGGCATCGAGGCGCCGCTTCCGCTTGGGTGGATCACGACCTTCAGGCCCTCGCGCGCGCCCGCGACCTCGAAGGCCTGCGCGACCTCGGTCAGCGGGAAGCGGTGCGTCACCAGCGACGCGAGATCGATGCGGCGCTGCGCCACCATCCCGATGGCCCGCGGATAGACGTCGCCCATCCTGCGCGCGACGGCGATCGTGAGCCCTTTGCGCCGAGCCAGCGATGCGGGGAACGAGGTTCGGTCCTCGGCGGGGATCCCGGCGAGCACCACGCGGGCGCCCGGCTTGGCCGCGACCATCGCCAGTGCGACCGCCCCGTCGGTCCCCGCCGCCTCGAACGCGACGTCGACGCCGCCGCCTGAGAGCTCGGCAAGTGCGGCCCGGCCCTCGACGTCGGGGTTGATGACTTCGTCAGCGCCCAGGCGTCCCGCCGCTTCCCGGCGGTGGGCGAGCGGATCGGCCGCGACAACTCGCTCGGCCCCGGCGCAGAGCGCCGCCTGCAGGATCAGCAGGCCAATCGGCCCGCAGCCGATGACTGCGACGCTGGCGCCGAGCTTGAGATGGCCGAGGCCCTCCGCATGGATGGCCACGCCGAGCGGCTCAAGCAGGGCGCCGTCGGAGTCGCTGAAACTGTCCGGCAGCGGGTGCAGCAGCGCGGCCGGCCAGGCGAGCAGCTCGCGCAGACCCCCGTCCTGGCGCCCATGGCCGGCGAAGACCACGTCAGGGCACAGGTTGCGATGACCGCCGCGGCAGGTCTCGCAGCGCTCGCACGGCATCGCCGGGTCGATCGCAACCCGCTGCCCGTGACGCGGCCCGCCTTCGATCACCCCCGCGAACTCGTGCCCGAGGATGAGCGGCCGATCGACCGTCGCATCGCCGATCCCAGCCTCGTCGAACCAGTGGAGGTCCGAGCCGCACACGCCGACCGCTGTCACTCGCACCAGATCGAGCCCCGGCCCAGCGACAGGATCGGGCTCGTCGGCGACGCGGATGTCGCGGGCGGCGTGCAGCCGCGCCGCCCTCATGGCCCCCCGCCCAGATCAGCGCACGCGCAGCCAGCACCGGGACACCGGCCGACTGCCGCGGGCCGGCGTACTGCCGCGGGCCGGCCGGCAGCGGCGGGCCGCGAGACCATCACAGCAGCGACGCGATGTGGCACAGATGCTCATCGACCTCGCGGTGGTGGTGGTAGCTGGAGTGCCCCAGCGGCTCAGGCGCGAAGCTGTCCAGCGGCTGCGTCCAGCGATCCGGATCGATCACGACGATGTCGGCGCGCGTCGCACCGGACCCCGACCCGATGGCGGGCGCCGACCACCCGCAGACCGGGCATGGGGTGTCGGGATGTGTGACACGTAGATGAGCTGGCCAGCCCGTCACGTCCCGGGGCATCGGCCCGCTGTCATCGGTGACCTGCCAGAACGGCAGGGCGAACGGCTCAGTCATCGCGAAGAAGTGGTGCCAGCTGGCCACCTTGGACTCCGCCAGCTCGATGGGCCCGGCCGCCGTCCCGAAGACCCCCGGGAAGAAGCGCTCGTACAGGATCGCGATCGGGCTGCCGTAGACCGCCAGCGCCAGCCGGCGCGGGCCGTCCGCGGGCAGATCCGCGGTGAGCGCTGACGTCAGCGCGACGACGCTGCCTTGGCTGTGACCGGCGAGGAGCACCTTGTAGTTCCCAGGGGCGGCGAGCAGCCGGTGGATGCGGTCGTTCAGCAGCGGCACGACCGCCTCGGCGTAGCACGGCGGGGCGAACGGGTGCGTCACGCGCGGCCAGAACGTGACCACGTCCCACAGCTTGCCGATGTCCCGGCGCGTGCCCTCCTCGCGCATCGCTCGGCGCATCAGCCCGACGGCGGAGATCATGATCCCGGTGGTCGCCCAGACCGCGAGCGTGGTGAACGGGAGCTCGCGAGCCAGTGACCGCGCCTCGCTGGGGTCGACGGCCACCCAGATGAAGCGGGCGATGATCAGCGCCACGGTGATGCCGATCGCCCATGACAGCATCGCGCCCGCATCCCGGATCAGGTGCTCGGTTCTCCATCTCTTGGCGATGACGCGCAGGCGCCTGCGGTGAGCCTCGGAGAGCTCGCCGTCGGCTGCGGGTCCGGACGTGAATCCGCGATCGAGGTGGTCCGCGACTGCCGCCTCGTCGGCCTTGGGGACCGTCCGCCCAGCGAGGGTCTGGCGGACGACGAACACGAGCAGGAGAACCGCAGGCAGGACCAGCGTGGTCACCACCGCCGTGTAGCCGTAGCCCCATGGGAGTACCAGGCCGGTCTCGCCCGGCGGCGCCGCGGCGCCGACCTCGACTCGGGCGCCCAGCCAGTCAAGCGCCAGCGCGTGGAGGCTGGCGCCCGAGGCCGACATCACCAGAAGCGCCAGGAGCGCGACCACCACCCCGCCGAGGTTGCCTGCCACCGCTGGCGTGTCGAGCGTGCCGCGGTCCGCCCGCTGCGGGACTGACGTGTCCCAGCCGAGTATGGCCAGCCCGACGAGCAGCGCCACATAGACAACCGACAGCGGGATGAGCAGCGCGTACGCCGGCACGTAGACACCGCGGTTCAGCCAGCCCAGCGGCCTGGCGAGAAGATCGCCCACCCACGCGAACGACTCCGGGACGGCGCCGATCGTCACAGCGGTGTCCTCCAACGTGACCACCCCGGTGGAAGCCAGCCACAGCGCCATGAGCGCCAAGCCGCCGGCGAGGGCGAGATTGGTGACAAGGCGGGTGTCGGGACGCTCGCCGCGCGCGCCCTTCACACTATCCGCGACCCACCAGCCGACGGCGGCGAGCCCGACGAGCGCGCCCGCGAAGGGCAGGACGCCCGCCAGCAAGCCGAGCCAGTCGGCCGCCCGACCGGGGGCGCCCGCGCCCTCGGTCTGCGCCGCGTGTCCGTACAGCGCGAGCACCGTGGCGATGCTGAGCGGGGCGAGCGCGATCAGCCGCAGCACCCACAGCGTGTGCTGCAGCGCCGGGGCGGGCGCCGGCTTGATCGTTGTGGCCGCTGTCGCCACGATCCCGGAGGCCAGAATCACCACGATGGACGGCAAGACGCCCGCGAGCCACCACCACATCTGCTGCTCGCGCGGGGCGAAGTCGAGCAGCACGAGGCACAGCGTCGCGCCGATGAAGGCGAACACGCCGGTCGCGTGGGCGGTGCGCAGCCGTGAGGTCGGCCAGTCGCTGCGCCAGAACGACGGATCCGAGATGCGAGTTGGCTCGTGGCGCGCCGCGCCGCGGTCAACCGTCGCCGCCATCTCCTCCCGGCCTTCCAGCTGTCGGATGCGATAGCGCCCCGCCCACCACAGCGCGATCACCGCCAGGACGGGCAGCAGCGTGAGCAGCCCCATCCGTCCCACACCGTCGAAGTAGCGCAGGGGCGCCAGGATCGCAGAGCCCGAGCCGGTCGTCTCATCCCCGCCCGGGCCCAGCAGGCAGGTCGGCTCGCTCCCGCACTGCGCGCCGAGCAGATCGAACGCCAGCCCGCACAGCAGCGCCGTCACCGTCAGCGTCAGCGTGTAGCCCAGCGCCCTGCCGACTGCTCGGTACTTCGCCGCCTTTGCGCCGTCAGGGTCGTGCGGGTGCATCCGCCCGGCGAAGTTCAGCAGTGCGAACGGCAGCAGCAGGACCCAGAACGCGTGGCGGAAGGTCCCAGACGTGTGACCGCCCCAGGACAGCACCTCGCGGACGTGCAATGGGCCGTTCTCGGCAGCCGTGAGCGGACGCACGACGGGGTTCCGCGCCCGCCAGAAGCCGGCGAGGTCGTCGCCGCCGACCAGGCGCGGGTGCGGGTCGCGGGTCATGCCCGACGGCGGCTCGCCGCCGACGCCGTGGACGCGGATCTCGACAACAGAGCCGTCCGGATACTCCGGATAGTCCCAGCGAGGATCCGTCCAGCGATCGTCGCCCGTGACCGGGGCGCCCCGAGCATCCATCCCTACCGCTCCTTCCCAAACGCAACGACCGAGCGTCGCATGGCTGCTACGGGCGGCATGCTAGCCACCGCGGCGGGCGAAGCGGCGCATCCGCGATGACGGCAGGCGGCCTCACGCCACGAGCCTGCTGAGCCATGCTCGGACTCGGGAGGTGACCTCGCCCGTGCGAACGTCCCACAGCAGCGAGTGCCGCGCCCCTTGGATCATGACTTTCTGCTTATCGTCGGCTCCGCAGAGGCGATACGCCAGGGCAAGGCTGAGCGGAAGGATGAGCGGGTCCCTCGAACCCTGCAGCAGCATCGTCGGCACCGCCATGCGCCGCAGCTGCGGACCCAACTGCGCGATGTCGAACACGCTGCGGGCGAGGTACTGGACGTCGACGCGCAGCTTGACCTCGGGGTCGGCCAGCAGCGCTCGCCGCTGCTGCGGATCGCTCACGCACTCGGCGATGGGGCGGCGGACGGGAATCCGGTTGGCCAGCACCTGCCCGGGCGAACGAAGCAGGGCGTCGATCGTCCAGCGGGCGAGCGTCAGCGGGTTGAGCAGCAGCGGAGGGGCCAGGAGTATGAATCCGCGCACCTGCCTGCCGTCGGTCGCAAGGCGCGCCGCAAGGGCATGCAGATGTGTGCATCCCATGCTCTCGCCGGCCAGCACGATCGGCCCACGGCCGTCGGCGAGGTCGGCGGCGATCGAATCGAAGAGCGCCGCAAGGGTCCGTGAAGTCACTCGCCCCGGCGCGTCCCCGTGGCCGGGGAGGTCATACAGCAGCGCCTCGCCATCGTCGCCGACGATGTCGGCGATCGGCGCCGCATACGGGTCGGCGTGCATCGCGAACCCGTGGAGGAACACCAGCGTGTAGGACGCATTGGCCCTGCCGATACGGATCAGCGTGTCCTCGATCGCCGCAGTTGGTTCCTGCGGAAACGTAGCCACTCGCGGCGCCCCGGCCAAGAGGCGCCGGCCAGCCGGTGCGCGGCGCGCTGTGGGACACTGCCGCGATGTCCGAGGGTGTGCTGTCGACCAGAGCGCTCAATCGTGCGCTCCTGGCCCGCCAGCTGCTGCTGGAGCGCGCGAAGCTGCCGGTGACGGACGCGCTGGAAGCGGTCGGGGGCCTGCAGACGCAGTATGCGCCGTCCGGTTACATCGGTTTGTGGTCTCGGCTGCGCGATTTCCGCCGCGACGCGCTGACCACGGCGCTGCAGGAGCGCCGCGCGGTCCAGGCCACCCTGATGCGCTCGACGATTCACATGGTGTCCGCAGCGGACTACCCGCTGATGACTGCGGCGGTGCGGACGGCGCGGCGCGAGTGGTGGCTGCGAGCCGAGCGAGGACAGCTGGACGACGTGGTCATGCGGGAAGTCGCGCAACTCGTGCGGCGGCGCCTGGCCGAAGGCCCTGCGCGGCATTCCGAGATGGTCGAGCTCGTGGAGGCGGCCGGCTTCCCGCGTCGGACCTGGTCGGGAGCGGGCATGTGGCTGGACATGGTGCGCGTGCCGCCGTCAGGCACCTGGGAGCGCCGGCGCGCCGACCTGTACGGCCTGGCCGACGATTGGCTGGGCCCGGCCGAGGTCAGCGAGGCCGACGGGATCAGCCTGCTGATCCGCCGCTATCTCGGCGGATTTGGCCCGGCACCGCTGCGGGACCTCGCGAATTGGGCGGGCCTGCGCGTCAAGGCCGTCGAAGCGGCCGCCGCCCAGCTCGGCCTGCGGTTCTTTCGCGACGAGGCGGGCGGCGAGCTCCTCGACCTGCCCGATGCGCCGCTTCCGGAACCCGACACGGCGGCGCCGGTTCGCCTCCTGCCCACCTGGGACGCCATCCTGCTGGCGCACGCCAGGCGCGCGGGGATCCTCGCCGAGGAGCATCGCGGCCGCGTGTTCAGCACGAAGATGCCCCAGTCAGTGTGCACATTCCTCGTAGACGGGGCGGTCGCGGGGATCTGGCGCTACGACAGCGGGCGCGTGCGTTTGGAGCCGTTCGCCAGACTCGGCGCCGCGGTGCGGCGGGAGCTCGAAGACGAGGCCGAGCGCCTCGCCGCCTTTCATGCCGACGGATAGGACGCTGCGTCCCCCTGAGTCCCCGTGCGGGGCCGCTTGACGCGCGTGCGTCACGGTGGCACCATGACTAATGGTATTAGTCACGAGCGCTCGGGGGCGCGATGAAGACCATTGA
This sequence comes from Egibacteraceae bacterium, assembly GCA_035513815.1. Taxonomy (GTDB): domain Bacteria; phylum Actinomycetota; class Nitriliruptoria; order Euzebyales; family Egibacteraceae; genus DATKBU01. The sequence continues at coordinate 1,341 of DATKBU010000274.1, read as the reverse complement.
GACCGAGATCCACATCGACGCGTCGGCGAGTCGCGTGTGGGGCGTGCTGGTTGACCTCGAGCGCTACCGCGACTGGAACCCGTTCGTCGTCGAGGCGTCGGGCTCGCTGTCCGAGGACGCGCGGATCAGCGTGCGCATCCGCCCCGAAGGCAAGAGGGCGACCGCGTTCCGCCCGCGCGTGGTCGCTCTCGAGCCCGAACGGCGCCTCGCCTGGCTCGGGCACCTTGGCATCCGCGGCGTGTTCGACGGCGAGCACAGCTTCGAGCTCCACCCCGCCCCCGGTGCGGGCACGCGCTTCGTCCAGCGCGAGCGGTTCACCGGCATCCTCGCTAGACCTCTGCTGCGCTGGATCGCAGCGCCGACACGGGACGGCTTCGAGGCGATGAACGCGGCACTCAAGACCCGGGCAGAGCGACCGGTCATGGCCGGCTGAGTGGGCGCCAAGGTCGGGGTGACGCTGGACGATGTGCTCGACGCGGCGCTGACGATCGCCGACGAACGCGGCCTCGCAGCTGTGACGCTGACCGAGACCGCCTCAGCCCTCGGGATCAGAACCCCTTCGCTTTACAACCACGTCGGCGGCCTGGAGGGCCTTCGCCGCCAGCTGCGCCTGCGCGGCGCGGCCGCGCTGGCGATGGCCTTTCGAGCGGTCGATGCCGGCGGCGAGCCAGCTCACGTGCTTCGGGCGCTCGCCCGCGCCTACCGCCGCTTCGCCCGCCAGCGTCCAGGCCTGTACGAGGCGATCCAGCCAGCGGTAGCGCCTGGCGAGGACGACCAGCTGTACGCCGCGCTGCAGGAGCCGGTGCTGGTCGTGGTCGACGTGCTGCGGCGGGTCCCACTGGCAGACCCGGACCTCATCCCCGCCGTGCGGGCGTTCCGCGCCATGCTCCACGGGTTCGCCGACTTGGAGCGTCGCGGCGGCTTCGGCATGCCGGTTGACATCGACAGCAGCTTCGAGATGAGCATCGACCTTGTGATCGATGGGCTACTCGGCCACGCACAGCCTTCGCGCACATGACGCGCCTGTCGCCGTGACCGCCGCTGCCAGTTGCGGAGGTCCCTGGCTCGGGCGCCGAACGACCCCCCGCGCCAGCACTCCGACCTCGATCGATTTGCCAGCGATGGGATACTCGGACTGGGTGCACCCGGCGCGCACAGCCGAGCGACGATGGGTAAGAACCGGCACGGGGCGCTCTTGAGCGCCAGCGGCAACACGCAGGAGGACGCATGAACAGCTTCGGCGCCCGATCCAGCCTTGAAGTCGGCGCCCGGTCATACGAGATCCACCGCCTCGACGCGCTGGCAGACCGCTTCGACGTCGCGCGCCTCCCCTACTCGCTG
>DATKBU010000273.1:0-5662 GCA_035513815.1 Egibacteraceae bacterium | reverse complement strand
GGCTCTTCGCGGCGGTCTTCGGGCTGGTCGACTGGCTGGCGATCCCTCGGGGGACGCGAGCCAAGCGCATCGGGATGCTCCACGGGCTGGGAAACGCGGCGGTCGTGGCGCTCTTCGCCGCCAGCTGGCTTCTGCGCCTGGGCCAGCCCGATTACGCTCCCCAAGCGCCCGCCATCGTGCTGAGCGTGGGCGCCGCGCTGCTGGCCCTGGTGAGCGGGTGGCTCGGAGGCGAGCTCGTCAACCGCCTCGGCGTCGGCGTCGACGAGGGCGCCAACCTCAATGCGCCCAGCTCGCTGTCCGGAAAGCCAGCGCGCCAGGTCTGACGGGGCCGCCGTTCCCTCGGTCAGCGCGAGGCGAGCAGCCGCTCGGCGCGGCACAGCGCGATGATGCTCAGCGCGTCGGTGATCCGCCCGTCGACCGCCATCTGGACGGCCTCGACGAACGGCAGGCGCCGCAGGCGCAGACGCTCGGTCGGCTCGGGCTCGGAGGGGCCCTGGGTCAGCCCTTCGGCGAGCCAGGCGTACCCGGTCTCGTCCGTGACGCTGTTGCTCAGGTGCGCAGCGCCCAAGGGGGTCCAGCGCTCGGCGGTCAGCCCGGTCTCCTCACGCAGCTCGCGACGGATCTCGCTGAGCGCATCTCGGCCTACGGGCCCGCCGCCCTCCGGTATCTCCCACGACCAGGCGTCCAGCGGATAGCGATGCTGGCCGACCAGCACCGTGGTGCCGTCGTCGAACAGCGGCACGGCGCCCAGCGCGTGGTTCTTGAACTTGACGACGCCGTAGATGCCGTCGGAGCCGTCAGGGCGGACGACGGCATCCTCGCGCACCGAGATCCAGCCGTTGTCGTACACCGTCTTCGTCGCGCGGGTGCTCCACGGGTTTGGCCCCACGCTCAGTATCCGAGTGAGGCGTCCACGAGGCCGATGAGCGGCTCGCCGGCGGCGTAGCGGCGAACATTCTCCGTCACGCGCTCCGACAGCAGCGGACGCGCCATCTCCTCGGTGTTGCCGACATGCGGCGTGATGATGCAATTCGGCAGGGACCACAGCGGATGACCGTCGGGCAGCGGCTCAGGGTCGGTGACGTCCAGGGCGGCGCCCCCGATGGCGTTCTCCCGCAGCGCGATCACCAGATCCTCGGTCAGAACATGCTCGCCCCTGGCGACGTTGACCAGCCACGCGTGGGGCGCCATCAACTCGAACTCGACTTCGCCGATCAGCCCTTCGGTGTCCGGCGTCAGCGCCAGCGCCAGGAAGATGACATCAGCGGACTTGATCGCCTCGAAGCGCTGGTCGAAGCCCACCACCGAGGCGGTGCCTTCCATCGGGGCCGGTCGGCGGCGCACGACCGTCACGGCGACATCGAGAGGGGCGAGCAGGCGGATCAGCTCGCCCGCGACGCCGCCGCCGCCGAAGATCGTCACCCGCCCGCCGATCAGGCTGATCCCCGACTCCTCCTCCCAGGTGCGCGCTCCGGCGAACCGCTTCAGGTCGCGAAGTCCTGCCAGCGCGAGCGCCAGCGACAGCTCCGCGACCGGCTTGGCGTACACGCCCTTGCCGCAGGTCCACAGATGCTCGTGATCAAGGATCCCTGCGCGGGCGAACGGCTCGACGCCGGCCCACGGCAGCTGGACCCAGCGGATGTTCGGGTTCGCTGCGAGGACCTTCCGCAGGTGCGCGGGGCCGTCGAAGCTGTCCGGCGCGCCGTCGCCGTCGTTCGTCGGCGCAGCATCGGTCCACACCAGGCCCTCGGCGTCGCCCAGCGCGGTCAGATCCCCGCCGCCGGCCAGGATCGCCTCGCCCAGCCAGTCACGTCGCCCGCTCGGGGCGACCGCGATCTTCGGCCGCACACTGCCCCCTTTCATGCTGTCTCAGTCGAGGTCGATCGCCCGCGCATCGGTCGCGCCGATCGCCTCGGCGATCTCGTCCACGATCGCCGCGGGGGTGGGCGAGTCGACGCTGAGCGCCATCAACGCCTCGCCGCCGGCCTCATGGCGCCCCACCTGCATCGACGCGATGTTGACCTCCGCTTCGCCGAGCTTGCCGCCGATCGTGCCGACGATGCCCGGACGGTCGGCATAGCGGAAGAACAGCATGTGGTCGCTGGGCTCCATGTCCAGATCGAAGCCCCACACCTCCACCAGGCGCGCGCGATCGTTCGGCCCCACCAGCGTGCCGGCGACCCGCAGGTCGCCGGAGCTGAGCCGGATCAGCGAGACGTAGTCCTCTGCCGCCGAGGAGGTCAGCGTCGAGACCTTCATGCCACGCTCTTCGGCCAGCAGCGGCGCGTTGACGAACGTCACCGGCTCATAGACCACACCGGCCAGGAGACCTTTGAGCGCGGACAGTGTCAGCGCCTGGGTCTCCTCATCGGCGATCCTGCCGACGTACTCGACGGTGAGCTCGCTGGCGATCCCGGTGCGCAGCGCGGTGAACACCCGGCCCAGCTTCTCGGCAATGCCCATGAAGGGCTTGACGGTCTCGGGGATCCCGGCGCGCACCTGCACGTTGACCGCCGAGGGCACGAAGTCGCCTTGGAGGGCGAGCACGACCGCCTCGGCCACCATCGTGCCGGCCTTGTCCTGCGCCTCGGTCGTCGAGGCCCCCAGGTGCGGCGTGATGACGATGTTGTCCAACGCGAACAGCGGAGACTCGGTCATCGGCTCCGTCGAGAAGACGTCGATGCCCGCACCGGCGATCCAGCCCTCGCTCAGCGCCGCGTGCAGCGCCTGCTCGTCGATGAGTCCGCCGCGGGCGGTGTTGACCACCAGCGCGCTCGACTTCATCGCGCGCAGCTCGGCCTCTCCCACGATCCCGACCGTCTCCGGCGTCTTGGGCAGATGAATCGTCAGCACGTCGGCGACCTTGCACAGGTCGAGGACGCTTCCTGCCAGCTCGACGCCCATGCGCGCGGCGCGCTCCGCCGACACGTACGGATCGTAGGCGACCAGCCGCATCCCGAAGGCGCTGCAGCGCTGCGCGACGAGCACGCCGACGCGGCCCAGCCCTAGCACGCCCAGCGTCTTTCCGTGCAGCTCGACGCCCTCCAGCGCGCTCCGCCTCCATTCGCCCGCTCGCAGGCTGCGATCGGCCTCCGGGATCCGCCGCGCTGCGGCCAGCAGCAGCGCCAAGGTGTGCTCGGCCGCGCTGACGACATTCGACTGCGGCGCGTTGCACACCAGCACCCCGCGAGCGGTGGCGGCCTCCACGTCGACGTTGTCAAGACCGATGCCAGCGCGCGCGATCACCTTGAGCAAGCTGCCGGCGCGGATCACGTCCGCGTCGATCGTCGTGGCCGAGCGCACCACGACGGCGTCATACGCGCCGATCGCATCGACCAGCTCAGCCTTCTCGAGGCCCGTGCGCACATCGACGTCGAAATGCGCCGATAGCGCATCGACTCCCGCCTGGGAGAGCTTGTCGGCGACGAGAACCTTCATGTGCGGCGCTTCCCTTCCTGGTCGATGCGATCCCGCCGATCCGCGGCGGTGAGCCAACACTGTAGGCGCCCGCCGGCCAGGGGCAAAGCGCGCGGGGACTACGAGACGGGCAGCCCCAGCCGCTGGTAGATCTCTCGCGTGGCTGTTGAGCGGTTCAGCGTGTAGAAGTGGATCCCGGGTGCGCCCCCGTCCAGCAGCTCGCGACACAGCTCGCCGGCGAACTCGACGCCGATCGCACGGACCGCCTCGGGATCCTCCGCCACCGCGCGCAGCCGCTCAGCGAGCTCGGCCGGGAACGCCGCGCCTGACAGCGCCGCCATCCGTTCGATGGACGAGACATTGGTGACCGGCATGATCCCAGGGATGATCGGCGCGTCGCAGCCCGCGGCGCGCACGGCGTCGACCAGCTCGAAGTAGTCCTCGGCGCGGAAGAAGAACTGCGTGACGGCGAAGTCCGCGCCGGCGCGGACCTTGTCGACGAAGAAGCGCACGTCGGTCTGGCGATCCGGCGACTCCGGGTGCAGCTCCGGGAACGCGGCGACCCCGATGCAGAACTCGCCTTCTTCGTGCAGCAGCCGCACGAGCTCATCAGCATGCTCCAGACCCTGCTCGTGGGCCTCCCACGCTTTGTCCAGGCCCCCGGTCGGGTCGCCGCGAAGGGCCAGCACGTTGTTGACTCCGGCGGCCAGCAGATCCGTGGCGGTGCGCCGCAGGGTGTCCTGCGACACGCCCGAGCAGGTGAGGTGGGCGACCGGCGTGATCGAGGTCTCCGCCGCGATCCGCTTGACCACCCGCACGGTGCGGTCATGCGTCGGCTCGCCGGAGCGGCAGGTGACCGACACGAACGTCGGCGCCAGCGGCTCCAGCTCGCGGATAGCCCGCCACAGCAGGGCCTCGCCCTCGTCGGTCCTCGGCGGGAAGAACTCGAACGAGAACGACTTGGCCCCACTTGCCAGCAGCTCGCGGATAGTCGTCACCGCGAGCAGCTTAGCGCCACGCCCGCCGAAGCCTAATCCGTGCGCTCCGCGCAGCATCCGGTCGTTCAACGCACGAAGTAGCCGCTGGCTGGGCTGGGCTAGCCGCTGGGCTGGGCTGGGGGCGGGACGGGACGGCGCTTGGCGCGGCTACCCGGCGGAGGCGAGGACGTCCCGCAGCTTCCCTACGTCGTCCAGGTCGTTGTACAGGTGGGGCGAGATGCGGATCGAGTCGCCCCGGACGCTGACGTGCACCTGCGCGGCCCGCAGGCGATCAGCCACCTCGGCGGCGGCACCCGAGGGCAGCCGCACGCCGAGCAAATGGGGGCCGCGCAACCGTTCTGGGGCGGCCTGCAGTCCCAGGGCCTCCGCGTCCGCGGTGATCTGGCTGGTCAGCGCGCCGGTCGCCGCGGCGATGCGCTCGACCCCCCAATCAAGGATCTGGCGCAGCGCGGCGGCGGCCATGGGCAGCAGCACGAAGTCGGACGTCTCGCCGACGTCGTAGCGTCGGGCGCCCGGCCGATAGTCGTCGCGGTAGTCCACCAGGCGCGCGAAATCCTCGCTGCCCGCGCGCGCCGACCAGCCGAATTCCAGCGGACGGCCCGACCGCCGATCTGGCGCCGCCCATAGGTAGGCGAGGCTGTACGGGCCCAGCAGCCACTTGTAGGCGACCGCGATCAGGAAGTCGGGACGGATCTCGGCGACGTCGAATGGCACCGCGCCCAGGGACTGGCTCGCGTCGACCACCAGCGCCGCGCCGACCTGTCTCACGGCCGCCGACACGCGCCCCAGGTCGACCTTCGAGCCGTCGGTCCAATGGCAGTGCGGTAAAGCGGCCACCGCAGTGCGCTCGTCGATCGCCGCCAGCACGGCCGGCGTCCAATCGCCGTCGGAGGGGCGCGCCACCGTGACGACCTCGGCGCCGGTTCGAGCTGCCAGATCGGTCCATGGATACACGTTCGACGGGAACTGCTCAGCGAGCACCACGATGCGCTGGCCCGTACCGACGGGCAGATTCTCGGCGGCCAGGGTGATCCCGTAGGCGGCCGACGGCGCAAGCGCCACGCCGTCTGCGTCGCCGCCGATCAGCGCAGCGACCAGACCCCGGATCTCCTCGACCGGGGCGAAGAAGTCCGCTGCGGTGATCGTCCAGGGAAGGGTCTTGCGCCCGACCGCCTCCACGCCGGCGGCTGTGACCGCCTTCAGCTGCGGCGCCATATAGGCGCAGTTGAGGTAGGTGACGTCGTCGG
>DATKBU010000272.1:0-5337 GCA_035513815.1 Egibacteraceae bacterium | reverse complement strand
ATCGCCCGAGCTCGCCGACGACCTCGGCGCGCGCTACCTGGGCGATGATCCCGTCAGCGCTGCAGCGACGCTGTCGCGCCGGGCGATGTCGCCGGCGGCGGGCTGATCGTCAGTCGCCGACGCCCGCTCGCGCCCATGCTTGCGCACATCAGGCCAATGGCTCCCGCAAAGTAGAAGATGGGGACGGCCTCGTGGCGGCGGCGGCCGTGTCGCCGGAATGGTTACCGACGCAGGGCTGTCGCCCGACCGCGTGGTGCTTGAGCTGACAGAGCGAACTGTGGCGCGCCACTCGCCCGCGAGGTCTTGCATCTGCGCGCCATGGGCTTCAAGATCGCCATCGACGATATCGGCGCCGGCAACTCCGGCCTCGAGCCGCGCCACCCAGGAGATCCGAGGCGCCCAGGGCTACCTGCTCGGCCGCCCCGGCGAGCTAAGCGCCCAGCTGCCCTCCATCCGCGCCGGCGCCTGATCGCTGAGCTGGCTCGCCGGCCGCCGCAGCCGGCCCGACGCCGGAGGCACGGACGCCGGGCACAGTGCCGAAGCGGATCCCGAGCATCGCGATGTCGTCGCGAAGGTCCGCGCCGCTGTGGCGCACCACGGCGCGCTCGACGGCCTCCACCGCCGGGATGCCCGCGGCCCGGCCCGCCGCGGCGGCAACGACGACGCCGTCGACGCCGAAGAACAGGCCGTTGCGGCGAGCCTCGGTGACGCCGTCGGTGTACAGCAGGATCTCATCTCCAGGATTGAGGGCCAATGTCCGAACGTCGATGGTGGGACGGCCCAGCAGACCGAGCAGCGACCCGGCCATCACCACGTCCTCCACCTCGCCGCCTGCGCGCAGCACGATCGGGCCGTAGTGACCGCCGCTGGCGAGCTCGAGCCGCGCCTCCGCGTGGCCCATCGTGAGCATGCCGGCGAGCACCGTGAAGAAGCGCTCGTCGCGGGGACCCATCCGAGCGCGCTCGAACTCCCGGTCGACGCGCTCGAGCGTCGTCGCGAGGTCGACGCCGGCCATGGTGGAAGCACGCAGCGTGTAGCGGACGAGGGCGGTCATAGCCGCCGCCCCCGGCCCCTTCCCGGAGACGTCGCCGATGGCGATCCCCCAGCGGCGGTCGCCGCACTCCCAGACATCGTAGAAGTCCCCTCCGACATCGACCGCGCCGGCCGCCGGGTGGTAGGCGGCAGCGACGTGAGCGCCGGGGATGACGGGGAGCTGGGGAGGCAGCAGCGTCTGCTGAAGCCGGCGCGCCGCGTCAACGCGCTGGTCGTACAGCTGTGCCCGATCCAGCGCCTGAGCGGTCAGTCTCGCCATGGTGATGATGAAGCTGCGCTCGTCCGCGTCGAACAGCCGCGCCTGGTTGAAGCTGAACCTGACGGCGCCGAGACGGCGAGCGCCGAGCTCGAGCGGGACTGCGCACATCGAAACCGTCCCTGGCTCGAGCCGGGTGAGTTCAGGAAAGCGACTGTCGCGCTCGTCCCGCGACTCGACCCACACCGGTTGACCGGTCCGCAGCGCGACCGCGGCCGGAAGCTCGGCGTCGCGCGGCTCGCTGCGCAGGCGAGCAACCACGGCCGCGTCGTAGCCGACCGTGCCCGGCACCACCAGCGTCGGACTGTCATCGGCCAGCAGGAGCCCTCCGCCCGAAGCGCCCAGCGACGCCACCCCGTCGCGCAGCACGGCATCGGCGACCGACTCAGCGGTAAGGGCGCCGGTCAGTGCCGCGGAGAGCGAGTGGAGACGGGCGGCGCGCTCGTTCGCCCGCTCTGCGGCCGCCACCCGCCCGATCTCGGCGAGCAGGCGCTGCTCGAAGCTCTCAGGGGGATGCGGCGTCTCGCCCGCTGCGGCATGTCGGAGCTGATCGATGATCTCCCCGACATACCACTGACGGAACAGGCGGTGCTGCGGGGGGGACTCGAGCGTGAGCAGCCGCGCGGCCCGGCAGTAGGAGTCGACCTCGTCGAGGGCGCGCAGATAGTCTTTGCCCGCGGCCGCGGAGCTCACGGGAAGCTCGAGCTCCAAGCGCACATGGTCCAGGCCAGCCTCGGCGGCCGCGACGGCTTGGCGCTTGATCGCCTGGCGGGCGTCGGCGAACTTCGTCACCACGCCCTCGATCAGCTCGGTGAGATGGCCCGGGACCGCAGCAGTCGAACCGCTGCGCGCGCCGGCTCTGGCCAGCGCGAACTCCCGGACAAGGTTGTCCACATGGGCCTTCGCGGACAGCAGCAGGCCGACTGGCACATCGCCCAGACGCACAACGAACCGCGACTCGGCGGAGGCCGCCACGCTCCCCGGCTGCCGCCCGGCTGCGGCCGAAGCGTCGAGCGCCGGACCGAGCTCACCAGGGGACGGCCGGGCGGCGATGGTGCCGTTGGTTGACAGCAGCGCCCATACGACCTTGCCGTCGGACGTGCGTTCGGCCCCCCAGTCGCGGGCCAGCCCTTCGACCACCCGCAGCCCACGGCCCGTCATCTCCTCTTCAGCAGGCAGCGTGCGTATCGGGAGCGTGGAACTGGCGTCGGAGACCTCAAGCCGGGCGCCGCCGGGAACGAGACGGACCACGAGCCGGGCAGGCGCCCCCGCATGCAGCAGGGCGTTGCTGAGCAGCTCACTGACGATGAGGCGCGCATCCGCGACGAGGCTCCCGAGCGCCGCAGCCCGAAGCGACTCCGCGACCAGCTCGCGCGCGCGAAACAGCTCGCCCTCCTGGTCCTCCACGAGCAGGACGGCCACCGCGCGGCTCGAGCGCTCGACAGCCTCACCATCCGGGAGATTCATACGCGCCCTCGAGCGTCGGCTGGAACGGTCGCGCCACGACTCTCACCGTGAGTGCTTGAATAGCCGCAAGGCGTTAACATGTCCGGTTGTGAATCTCCCCACATGAGCCGTCGGCGACACTGTGAATGTGCTGCGCATTGTTGCGCGGCGCCCGGCGATGTTGCGTCACTCCTCGCCTCCCCACCGCGTACCGCGAACGTCCCAGGGTCGCCGCATCCGGGTCGTGAAGGCCCTTCCATCTGGCCGGGATCCCACCCGAGGCCGCTCTGGAACAGCCCTGATGCTCACCAGCGCTGAGCGTCGCCGTCAGCGGCGCAGGCGCAGCGATCGCGAGCTGAGGACGTAGCGGCTGAGAAAGCGGCCCTCCGACGCCTCGTCGCCGATGAGCGCCAGCTCGCCGTCGGACGGCAGCGGCTCGTCCACATCCAAGTCGGTCAGCCAGGCCCCGTCGCGAAAGACCGCGATCACACTGCACCCCGTGTGCGCGGGAATGGCCGCCTCGCGCAGCGACCGCCCGGCCAGCCGCACGGGCACTGGCATGCGGAACACCAGGAGGCCCTCGGCCAGCAGCAGCGTCGAGTTCTCGCGCAGCGCGTTCCAGACCTCGGTGGCGCCCGTAGACGCATACGACAGCACGAAGTCGGCGCCGGCGCGATACATCGTCGAGACGTTGCGATCCAGGTTCACCCGCCCGAGGACCTCTGCACTCGGGCGCAGACGGCGGCAGTAGAGGGTCAGGTAGATGTTGGTGTCGTCGTCGTGGGTGGTGACGACCACCGCGGTCGCCTCGTCGATGCCCGCACGCCGCAGCACTTCGTGATCGGCGGCGTCGCCGATGATCGCGTCATCGAGATGGCGGACCCGCTCCTCGAGGCGCTCGACGACGCGGCACGGTGGTCCCGCCTCGCGCAGCGCTCGCGCGGTCGCCCGGCCCACCCGGCCGCCGCCGAGAATCACCACCAGCCCTGGCTGGCGTGCGCCGTCGCCGTCGTGATCGTCGTCGTCGGCGACCAGCTCGTTATAGGCCGCCAGCTGCTCACGCGTCCCGACCAAGATCAGGATCGTGGGCTCCTCGACGCGCAATGCCGAGTCTGGCATCTGCAGCGAGCCGCGGTCCCACGCCGCGACCACGGAGACCCCCAGCCGCTGGCGCAGACCCAGATCTCCAAGCGTCTTGCCGACCAACGCGGTCCCGGCCGCCGAAGCCTCGGCGATGACCAGATCCTCGAAGGTGCTGATGACGCTGCTGCGGGCCCTCGGCGCCAGGATCCGCCGGGCGAACGCACCGCCGAGCAGCTCTCCGAGCTGCAGCACCTGATCGCACCCGGCGAGCTGAAGCACATCGACGGAGTCGGCGGACGTCGCGGTCGCCACCACAACTCCGGCGTCGGTGATCTCTCGCAGCGTGAAGGCCACGTTCGTGTTGGCCTGATCGCTGCGCGCGGTGAGCGCCAGGGCGGCCTGATCGGCCCTCGCCGCGCGGTACGTGTTGGGATCGTCGAGCTGGCCGACCAGCACCTGATAGCCGATCTCCTGCAGGGCCACTGCCTCCTCAGCGTCCTCGACGATGAGCGCATACGGCACGCCGGTGGCCTTAGCGCGGCGCATCAGCGCCTCCTCGATCGGTCCGCGGCCCATGACCAGCATGTGGCCCGACATGCTCGCCGGGACAGCTCGAGGGGTGCGGGCCTTGCGCATCGCAGCGCGCCATGGCAGGTACACGAGCTGGATGAACGTGAACGGCAGCAGGATGAGGATCAGGATCGCGCCCGACAGCAGCACGAGCACCGTGTACATCCGCCCGAGGTCCGACTCGAACACGATGTCGCCGAACCCCAGCGTCGACATCGTCACGATGGTCCAATAGATGCTTGCCCACCAGCTGAACTCGCGGCCCTCGAAGGCCATCACGGTGTGGAACCCGGCGCTGAAGACGAGCACGGCAGCCACGAACAGCGCCGAGAGCCGCAGCAGCGCGCGGACGCTCCCGCGCGACAGCGGAGCGGCGAGGGCTGAGATCAGCGCAACAGCGAACTTCACACGCCCCGTCTCCTACGGCGGACGCTCACAGGGCCGCCGAGGCTCACCTGGACCACGTCGCGCTCACCTCCGGCCGCTTGAGAACCTAGCGCGAATCCTGTCCGAGACTGCTGGCATTTCCAGGCGCCGACGCGATCGAGCGGGCGAAGCGACCCGCCAACGCGCGAACATGCGCCGCCAGCTCGGGCGGCTCGTGGACCTCGAACTCGGCGTCCAGCACCCCGATCATCGCCGCCAGCCACTCCAGCGACTCGACCTCCGCTCGCACCCGACAGGTCCGCTCGTCGACAGCCTCCAGCCCGTCTCGCCAATGCCACCGCTCGGCTACGGATTCGGCGGACGCGTGCACCGTGACGAGGACCGCGTGCCGAGACGCGAGCGCGCCGATCGACTCGCGCACGAAGGCGGCGGCGTCCTCGGCGGGCAGCCGCCGCGGCGTGAACCGGATGCCCGTCACCTGCGGCGGATCCAGTCGATCGACGCGGAACGTTCGCCAATCAGCGCGATCGACGTCCCAGGCC
>DATKBU010000271.1:0-8418 GCA_035513815.1 Egibacteraceae bacterium | reverse complement strand
GTCGCTGGAGGAGCGCCGCGGGCAGATCGAGTCGTACGAGGCGCTGTGCGACAAGATCAGCGAGCACCCCGCCGATGTCGCCCTGGCCTGGCTGCTGGCGCAGCCCGCGGTGACGGCGCCGATCATCGGGCCCCGCACGCTCGAGCAGTTCAACGGCTCCCTGCGGGCGCTCGAGATCGAGCTTGACGACGCCGCGCTGGACGACCTCGACGCGATCTTCCCGCGCATCGGCCCGGCGCCGGAGGCCTTCGCGTGGTGAGGTGAGGCCGCGGCGCGCAGGAGATGTGGCAAGCTAGCGCGCCATGAGCTTCCTGATCCGGGTTGCGGCAAGCGCACTGGCGATCTGGGCTGCCGCGGGCCTCGTCCCGGGGGTCGAGATCGGCGGTGACCAGCTCAGCGACCGTGCCCTGATCGCGCTGCTCGTCGGGCTGGTCTTCGGAATCGTCAACGCCGTGATCAAGCCGGTCGTCAAAGTCATCGCCTTCCCGCTGTACGTTTTCACCCTCGGCCTGTTCACCCTGGTCGTCAACGCGCTGCTGTTCTGGCTGACCGCGTGGCTTGCAGGCCAGCTCGATCTCGACTTCACCGTCGACGGGTTCTGGGCCGCGCTTCTCGGCGCGCTCGTCGTCAGCGTCGTCAGCTGGGCGCTCAGCCTCGTCGCCAAGGACTGAGCGCAGCCGAGGGCTCGGACTACTCGACCGTCAGGCTTCCGGTCATCGTCGGATGGATGCTGCAGGCGAACGCGTACGTCCCGGGATCGGCGAACTCGAACGAGAAGCTATCCCCGCCGGCGAGATTGCCGGAGTCGAACACGCCGCTGGTCGAAGTCCAGGTGTGGCTCGCGGAGTCCTCATTGACGACGGTGACAGTGGTCCCCGCCGGGACAGAGCCGGGCGTTGCGAACGTGAAGTCGTTGATCGTGATGGTCGCGGTCCCGCCAGCCGAGTCGCCGCCGTCACCTGAGCCGCCGTCGCCGTCGCCGCTTCCGCTGCAGCCCGCCAGGATGAGCGCCGCTGCAAACCCGATCAGTGCCCGTCGCATAGCTTCCCCTTGTCCGTGCGGATGACGACGATCACGCAGGCTACGCTCATGGGGGCGCGCGCGCTGCAGCCCGGCCCGGCTAGGCTGACCTGGATGCGCGAGCTCCAATCGGATGACAATCACTTTGACCCCGTCGAGCAGCGGGTTCTCGATGCGGTCGGCGCACTCGGGGTGGATGTCAAGATCATCCGCATCGATCCTTCCTTCGCCAGCACGGCGGCCTTCTGCGAGCGCTACGGCTACTCGATGGACGCTTCGGCGAACTGCATCGTGGTCGCGTCGAAGACCGGGGAGCGCACGCACGCGGCGTGCTGCGTTCAGGCGACCCGCCGCCTCGACGTCAATAAGACCGTCCGCAAGCTGATCGGCGCCCGCAAGGTGTCGTTCGCGCCGGCGGAGGAGACGGTCGCGCTCACCGGCATGCTGCCCGACGGGGTGACGCCCTTCGGGCTGCCTCCCGCGCTCCCGCTGTACATCGACGCCGGCGTCATGGACTTCGAGCGCGTCATCGTGGGCGGCGGCAGCCGCATGCTGAAGCTGGAGGTCCCGACGGAGGCGTTCACGCGGCTGCCAGCGGCCGAGATCGTCCCCGGCCTCGCGCTCCCCGTCCCTTGAGCTCGCGATCGTCTGCGAGCGTCCGAGCCGTTGTCTAGGGTGGACCGATACCCGACCGAGGAGAGCGCATCATGCTTGAGGTATCCCAGACCGCAGCGAGCGCCCTGGACCAAGCCCGCAGCGCCCAGGATCTGCCCGAGACGTTCGGCGTCCGGATCTTCGGCGAGCCAGGACCGAGCGGACAGGTCAGCGTGGCCATGGGCTTCGTCGAGGAACCGCTCGAGGGCGACCAGGTCACCGAGCAGGCGGGCACGCATATCTTCATCGCGCCTGAGGTGGCCCAGCCGGTGTCCGACAGCGTCATGGATCTCCAGCAGACCGAGGATGGTCCGCGCCTGGTCATCCGTTCGCAAGAGGAGGAAAGCTAGGCGCGCCGGACGGCGGCTGGGGCGCTTCAGTCAGACGCCCAGCCTCGCCGTCAGCTCTTGCGCGGGCTGCAGCAGGCCCGGCAGGTCCGCGCGCACTGACAGATCCCGCAGGGTGAGCGCGGCGGCCGCCGCGTGGTCGGCGTCGCCGCTTCTCTCCGCGGCTCCAGCCTCGGCCAGCAGGATGTACCCGCAGACCCATGCGAACCGATCGGTCGCGCGGAACGACCGGCGGCGAGCCTCGCTCAGCCATTCCAGGGCCTGGTCGCTGTGTCCGGCAGCCGCCAGCGACAGCCCGACGACGCGCCCGGTGACCCCCTCCCAGCACGGATCGGCCAGCTGGCAGCTCAGCGCGAACTGCACCTCCATCCTGCTCCCGATCTCCTTCGGGTCCTGCTTCTCAGCGAGCTCCACATCGCCGAGAAACGCCGATGGCCAAGGACGGAACGCGGTCCAGTGCTCCTGCTCGACCAGCGAGAGGCACTCATCGAGAACGGCCCGCGCGTCTCCGAGCTCGCCGCGCAGCAGCTCGGTGCGCCCGAGCACGCCCAGCGACCACGCCGTCTGCCGCGGCTTTTGCGCGCGGCGACTCAGCTCGATCGATTCTGCGAAGCGCCGGGACGCCTCGTCGAGCTGGTGCCAGTCGCTGAGGTTGAGGCCCTGCACAGCGAGCACGCCGGCGAGCATCGCGTCGTCATCCGCGGCCAGCTCGGCTGCCTCGACCAGCAGCGCCTGGGCCTGCGGGCGGCGCCCCGCGAGCGCGTCGACGTAGCCAAGCTCCTTCAGCGCTTCGGCGCACGTGCGCTGGTCGCCGCTGGCCCGAGCCATCGCGGCCGCCTGGTGGAGGGTTACGGCGCCTTCGTCGTCGAAGCCCCGCACGGCGTGCACCAAGGCGGTGCCCAGCGCCAGCAGCGCCTCGCCCTGAAGAGCCGTGTCGCCGGTGCTCTCCGCTTCGGCCACCGCCCGCCGGAGGCATTCGATGCCGGCGTCGGCGGCGCCCGCGTCGAGCGCCGCCTTGCCGGCGCTCAGCTGGGAGACGGCGGCCGCGCGCGGGTTGACCCCCATCGGCGGCGCGTCCGGCCGGCTGCGGGCGGCGCTGCGGAGCGCGGCGCTCGGTGCGGCGCCGAGCTCGCTCGCGAACAGGGTCTCGCAGGCAGCGACGTGCCGCTGCGCGGCGTCATGGTCTCCTGAGGCGATCAGTGCCCTGACGAGCAGGACTTGAGCCCCCTCGTCGAGGGGATCCCCCGCGGCGGCGCGCTGCGCCAGCGCGACCGCTCGCTGGACGTCCCCCACGGCCAGCGCGCGCAGCGACGCCTCCCTGATGGCGGCGTGAACTCGCGCGGCGACGCGCTGCTGCTCCACGAGCAGCCACGAGTCGTACTCGGCGCTGACCGCTGCGTCCGCGCCCTCGAGCAGCCTCCCTCCGACACCCGTCAAGTCGACCGCAGACGGTGAGGCCGTCAGCGCGAGGGCATCGACGGCGGCATCGTCGGGAAGGTTCAGCTGCACCGGATCGCCATGCAGCGACTGGGGAGCGACCAGCGTCCGGCGGAGCTCGGCGAGCGACCAGCGCAGCGCGCCCAGCGGGTCCTCGGCGTCGGGGAACACCTCAGCTGCGAGCAGGCGCCGGCTGAGCGGGCGGTCCGACAGCGCCACCCTGGCCAGCAGGGCCCACGCCTTCCGCCCCCGCAGGCGACGTTCTTCACCGTCCACCACGATCCGTGGAGTGCCGATGAGATGAATGCTCAGCATGCTCAGGTCAGGCTACCGAGGCGAGGGCGCGGCCGTCGGCTGAGTCGACGGACTCGAGCATCGGCGAGGCAGCCGGCGCGATCTGGACGCTCAGCTGGCGTGCGGCGCCCTCGTCGAGCTCCTTGACCAGTCGGCTCGCCGCCACGTCGAAGGCCCGAGATCGCACGACCTCAGGCGAGCGGGGGTCGAGCAGCGCTTCGGCGGCGCCGGGGCTGAGCAGGCGCACCCACGCGGCGATCTGCCGCAGCGCCTCCTGCTCGGCGTGCGAGCCGTGATCCGCGATCCGCGCGCCGAGGTCGCTCAGCGCTGTTCTCAGTTGGGTTGTCCCTGTCATGGCGAGCTCCTTCTCGTGAGGTTCGCTGCAGCGTGGCGCGGCGCCATGTGAGCCGGCGTGTGACGCGCAGAAAAACTTCGCCGAACCCGGCTCGCGACTCAAGGGTCTGCCTGCCCGCGGAGTCGCGGGCACGCCGGGGGACGTCGAGGTCAGCGATCTGCGGCGTCGGCCAGCTCAGCCGCCAGCGCGCGGAGCGCGTCGCGAACCTCATCAGGGCCCAGAACCGTGAACCGCACCCCGAGGCGGGCCAGGTAGCGCGCCGCCCACTCAGGCGAGTCGGCGCCCACGCGCAGCAGCGCGCCGTCCGGATGCGCCTCAATGGTGGCGACGGTTGGCGGCACCAGCTCGCGTGCGCGATCGAGATCGATGTGCAGCACCGCTCGCACATCCCAGCCGAAGGGGATGGACGCCAGGGAGCGGGTGAGTTGCTCGACGGCGTCAAAGCCCTCCGGCGGGCGGAACCGCTCGCCGGTCTCGGCGACTCCGCGGATGCGGTCGATGCGGAACGTGCGCAGATCGGCGCGCAACTGATCGTGGCCGACGAGGTACCAGCGCCCGGTGTGGAGGACGATGCCGTAGGGATCGACCGTGCGCTGAGTGTCGGCGCCGCCTGGCGCCTGATGGGTGAACTCGACCTGGCGGTGGCGGCCGGCGGCGGCGCCGAGGCTGCTCAGAACCTGCGCGTCGATCTCCGCCGGCGTCCACGTCGGCAGCACGACGCCGAGCGCGTCTGACAGGGCGCGGACCCGCCCGCGCAGCTCGTCGGGCAGCGTGCGCTCGAGTTTGGCCAGCGCACCGGCCGTGGCGGGCACCGCAGTGCCGACTCCCAGCGGACGCGCAACGAGCAGGCCCAAGGTCACGGCGACCGCCTCGTCAGCGGTGAGCATCAGCGGCGGCAGGCGGTAGCGCGGCCGAAGCCGGTAGCCGCCGTACGGTCCGCGCTCGCTGTCGACCGGGATGCCCAGATCCACCAGCCGCTGGACGTAGCGGCGCACGCTTCGCTGGGTCACGCCGAGCGACTCGGCCAGCTCCGCGCCGGTCGAGGACGGCCGCGCCTGGAGCACCTCGAGAAGCCTCAGCAGGCGCGCCGCGGGAGTCTCAGCCATCGCCGTGCAGTATCCCAGGTAAGAGGACCGAAACTGTCCGCAATCGGTCCTACGGTGCGGGAATCGAGGAAGGGGGAACGACGATGTGGACCAACGAAGCGCTGAATTGGGCGGTCGCCGAACGGCGCGCCTGGCTGCTGCAGCTGGCAGGACACGGATCTGGAGGTCGGGATGAAAATCGGCAACGTCGTCTTCGACTGCGCCGACCCACCGCGGGGTTCCGGCTCCTGGGCCGATGCCGTTGGCTACCGCAAGGGCGAGCTGCCTGGCGAGATGCGCGCTGAGCTCCTGGCGGCCGGGCTGTCGGAGGAAACCCTCGTCCAGCGCAGGGTCGCCGAGGATCGGACCCCGGCCGTCGGCTCTTGCGCTCGGTCCCCAGATGCGTCATGACGGTGATAGCGACGAAGGAGGCCGCCATGACCGAGCGCAAGACCTGGACCGCTGAGATCATCTTGGAAGAGACGCCCGACCAGACCGACGCCCGTGTGACGCTGCGCATGGGCGATGCGGAGTGCAAAGCCGAGGGCCACGCGCGCCGCAGCCCCGAAGACCCCAACGTCCCCCGCATCGGCGAGGAGCTGGCGACGGCCCGCGCGCTCTCGCAGCTGTCCGGCAAGCTGGTCGAGGAGGCGGCGCACATCCTCGAGAACCACATCGGCCACGAGGTCCACCTGAGCACTTGAGTGGGGACGCTCCTTGGCGGACTACCCCGCCTGCGGCGCTGCCGAAGGATGGTCCCCGTCGCCGTTGACCTGGGCGACGGGCAGCAGCGACTCGGCCAGGATCTGGGACACGTCCACGACGCGCACCGCCCCCTCGGCGATCGCGCCCTGGCCGGCGCGGTCGTTTACCGCGTCGTCGAGCATCACCAGGCAGTACGGGCAGGCGGTGGATACCAGATCAGGCGACAGCGCCAGCGCCTCGTCGATGCGCTCGTGGTTGACGCGCTTGCCGATGTCCTCCTCCATCCACATGCGCGCGCCCCCGGCGCCGCAGCAGAAGCCCTGGCTGCGGCAGCGGCCCATCTCGACCTGCCGGAGCCCTTCCACGCTGTCCACGACCGCGCGCGGCGGGTCGTAGATGTCGTTGTGCCGGCCTAGGTAGCAGGGGTCGTGGTAGGTCACCGTCTTGGCGATCGGCTGCTCAGGCGACAACCGCCCGTCGGCGACCAGGCGCGACAGCAGCTGGGTGTGGTGGATGACCTCGAAATGCCCGTCGAAGTCCGGGTACTCGTTGCGCAGCGTGTTGAAGCAGTGGGGGCACCAGGCCACGATCTTGCGCGCGCCGACGGACTTGAGCGTCTCGACATTGGCCTGGGCCATCATCTGGAACAGGTACTCCATGCCGAGTCGCCGCGCGGGGTCGCCGGTGCAGCCCTCGGCCTCGCCGAGAACGGCGAAGCGCACGCCCGCGGCGGTCAGCAGCTCCGCCACCGTGCGGGTCACCTTCTTGGCGCGGTCCTCCAGCGCGCCGGCGCAGCCCACCCACAGCAGGTACTCGACATCGTCGCCGAGCGGCCCGGAGGCGACCTCGACGTCCAGGCCCTGCGCCCACTCCATCCGCTTCGAGGCTCCCAGGCCCCACGGGTCTCCGGAGCGCTCCAGGTTGCGCAGCATTCCGCCGGCCTCGGCCGGGAAGCTCGACTCCATCTGCGCGGAGTAGCGGCGCAGGTCGATGATGTGGTCGACGTGCTCGATATCGACCGGGCACTCCTCGACGCAGGCGCCGCAGGTCGTGCACGACCACAGCACGTCGAAGCCGATCACGGCCCCGTCGTCCGCGCCGCGCGAGCCTTCCACCAGCGGTCGGTTCAGCGCTGGCGCCTCCGGCTCGGCCGCGGCCTTGCCCGGATCCAGCAGGTAGGGCGCCTTCTCAAACAGATGGTCGCGAAGATCCATGATCAGCAGCTTCGGGTTCAGCGGCTTTCCCGTATTCCACGCCGGGCACTGGCTCTGGCAGCGTCCGCATTCGGTGCACGTGTAGTAGTCCAGGAAGCGCTTGAACCCGAATGCCTCGACCGTGCCGACTCCGAGCACGTCGTCAGAGCCCATCGCCTCGACATCGATCAGATCGGACTCGAGTTTGCCCAGCGCCTTGGGCTGGCGGGCGAACAGCACGCTGGGCAGCACGGTGAAGATGTGCAGGTGCTTGGAGTTCAGCGTGAACACGAAGAAGCCCGCGAAGACGGCCAGGTGCGCCATGAGCGCGCTGATCAGCACCGCCTGCAGCTGCGCGTCCGGCAGTCCCCGGAAGAACCCGCCGACCCATGTCGACAGGAACGCACCGTCGGGATACGGCAGCGTGCCCTCGACCGCGCGGGCGCCGCGCAGAATCATCACCGTGTACAGCAGGCCGAACTCGAACAGCAGCACATACCAGCCCTGATCGAGGTTGCTGCGGGCGAACCGCGACGACCGCCCCAGCCGAGCGGGGGACTGCGCCAGGCGGATCAGCGCAAAGCCCGCGATGGACATCAGCACGACCGCGGTCAGCAGGTCCTGGGCGAAACCCAGAAGATTGCTCTGCCCGATCAGCGGGATGTGGAAATGCGGATCGTAGATCTCGCCGACTGCCTCGACGGTCTGCGATTGCAAGACGAGGAACCCGTAGAAGATGCCTACGTGCAGCAGTCCCGGGCCGGACCAGCGCAGCAGCTTCTCCTGCCCGATCACATGCCGGATCCACCACACGAGGTTGCCGCGCGCGGCCGCCAGCCGCTCCGGCATCGGCTGAGCGCGCATCGCCAGGCGAAACAGGAACCAGACCCGGCGGACGACGAACCAGCCTCCGGCGGCGAGCACCGCGGTGCCGGCTGCGATGCGGGTCAGATGCAGCGGCTCCATGCTTCGGCTCCTCCACCGCAGTTGGTCAGCGCGCGTCGACCATAGCGCCGCGGGGCGAGTCGTCGCGCTGCGCTGCCGGGGCCAGCTCGACCCCGGGGCTCATGGGCGTGGCAGAGCGCGCCCGGAACGCAGCGCAATGTACTAGTCCTGATGGACTATTTCCCTGCCTCCGCGCGCCCGCGATTCAGTAATGGTCCAACTCGTCCGACTCTTAGATGGGATTCAATCCGCGAGGGGTGCGTGCATGCCCGCTCGCGGACGGCGGAGTGAAGCAGGGCGGGGCGGAGTGGCGAAGCGCAGGCGGACTGTGCTGGCTCGAGGGCCGGCTGCGGCGGCAAGGCGGATCAGAGGGATGGTCCCCC
>DATKBU010000270.1:0-3278 GCA_035513815.1 Egibacteraceae bacterium | reverse complement strand
CTCGCCCGGCTCTAGCTTGAGCCGCGCCGCCTCAGCATCGAGCTCGGAGGGCCCCCACGCGCTGAAGCGCACCAGCCGGCAGCGCGACAGGATCGTATCGGGCAGCTCGTCCGGATCGGCCATCTCGAGGATCCACACCGTCCGCGCCGGCGGTTCCTCCAGCCCTTGGAGGAAGGCGTTCGCCGCCGACTCGTTCAACCGATCCGCGTCGATGATGCGCAGAACCTTCCACGCTGCATCGACGGCGGTGCGAAACGCAATCGGCAGCCACTGGTCGCGAACGTCGGCGACGCGATGCGCCGCGCCAACAGGCGCGAACTCCCAGTACGCCGGGTGCGCGCCTCGGGCGCAGCGGTCGCAGCTGGAGCACTCGCCGCACGGCGGGAGCGGCTCGGCGCAGTTCAGCGCGGCGGCCAAGGTCCGCGCAGCCTGCTGCTGGCCCACGCCCGGGGGGCCCACAAACGCCCACGCGTGGCTGACCTCGCCGCGCTCGAACGCGCTCCGCAGGGCCTGGGTCGCTCGGAGCTGACCGGGGATGGCCCATGGGGACGTGACAGGGGGCGAGGTCATCCAGTTGCTTCGGGACGGCGCTGCTCGACAGCGCCCGTCGAGGTGCGAACCGGCAGCGGAATCCACGCGTGCAGCGCCGAGCGGATCTGCCGGGCGATCGTTCGAGCATCGGCCCCGGCATCCACGACGATGAACCGACCGCGGTCGCGCTTGGCCAGCTTGAGATAGCCCTCAGCCACCCTGCGGTGAAAGGCGATCCCCTCTCGCTCTAGGCGGTCACCGGCTGGATCATGACCCCACGTCGCAGTCGGGCCGATCGCGCGAGTGCCCCGGGCTGCGTCGCGGTTGCGGCGGGCTCGCTCCCGGACGCGGCCAAGTCCCTCTTCCGGGTCCAGATGCAGAAGCACGACGACGTCGGGCAGCAGATCGCCCGTGGCCCAGCGACTGACCTCGAGCACATCATCCTCGCCCAGCTGACGCGCGAATCCCTGATATGCCAGCGAGCTGTGCAGGTAGCGATCGCAGATGACGTCCTTGCCCGCCTCCAGCGCGGGGACGATCACGCGCTGCACATGCTCGGCTCGCGCGGCGGCGTACAGCAGCGCCTCAGTGACCGGGTGCATCCCTTCGCTGTTGGGGTCCAGCAGGATCTGGCGAATCCGCTCTGCAATGGCCGACCCGCCCGGCTCACGGGTGACGATCACCGTCCGGCCCTCGCTCTCCAGGGCCTCGGCCAGGGCCTTGACCTGCGTCGACTTCCCGGAGCCCTCCACCCCCTCGAATGCCACGAACACCCCGCCCGGTTTGCGCGCCGCCGGCCGCGGCGCCCCCAGGCGGACTTGCCGCTCAGGCTCATCACGCAGCGCCCGGTACATCCCGCGCCAGGCTGAGATCGCCGACAGCAGGGCGACCACGCCGCCAAGCAGAATTGTGATGCGCAGGCCCGAGATGCTGTACAGGCGAGCGCCGGCCCCGATCCGGAACCGGCCGATCCCGGCCGCCACAAGCGGCGCCAGGCCGAGCGCGGCGAACATGGCCACCCTCGTGCCGGTGTAGAAGGTTGCGAAGGTCCTGGCCCTGATGTCGTCGCGGGTGTACTCCTGCAGCAGGGTGTAGCCCATCACGAAGCTTGGCCCAGCCGCGGCCCCCAGCAGCAACGTCACGAGCAGCACGGCCCCGAAGCTGTTCATGACCGCGAGGATGATGGCCATGGCTCCCGTGAGGGCCAGGCCGATGGGGAACAGCCGCTCCTTGCGGGCGATCCTGGTCAGCAGCGGCATCGCGAGCATGCCGGCCACCAGGCCGACCCCCGCCGCCGCCATCAGCATGAACCAGCCGCTGTCGCCCTGGCGCAGCTCCGCCGCGACGAACTGCTGGCCGAGGCTGACGACCGCGCCGGCGCCGAAGAAGACGCCGACGACCCCGAGGATCAGCGAGCGGATCAGCGGCAGATCGCGGATGAAGAGCAGGCCTTCCCGCAGCTCCGCAAGGATGCCGGGCGGCTCTTCCTGCCGAGGGCGTGGGGTCCGCCGCGGCAGTCGCAGCCGGGAGATGATGCCGCCGGCGACCAGGAAGGTCGCCGCGTTGGCCAGCAGGACGAGGCGGATAGGGCTGATCGCCATCCCAGCGAACCCGGCGAGCGCGGCGACGCCGACCATCAGCGTGGCGAACAGCGCTCCCACCGGCAGCGGCCCGTACGTGGCCAGGAGATTCAGCTGGCTGGCCTCAGTCAGGTGCTGGCGAGAGACCATCGTCGGCAGCGATGCGTCCTTGGCGGCGATGTACAGCAGCGACAGCAGCTCCACCACGATCGTCAGGGTGAACAGCGTGAACAGATCATTGGAGAACGCGACGGCGAAAAACAGCGCTCCCCGGGCGAAGTCGGTGAACACCATAAGGCGCTTGCGGTCGTAGCGGTCCGCCAGCACACCGGCGACCGGCCCGACTATCAGGCTCGGCAGGAGCCGGGCCATCAGGATGCCGCCGGTGCTCAGCAGCGCGATCCGCGACCCGGTCTCGGTGAGGTGCCCGACCAGGGCGAGCAGCGCGAAGAGCCCCGCCCAATCCCCGAGGCTGGTCGTGAGCGCCGCCGTGAACCACAGCCGGTAGTTCCGATTGCGCAGCAGCGCCTTGTAGGCCGAGCGGTCCGCCCCGCCGATCAGCGAATCGACCAAGTCCGGATCAATGCCCGCCGCCGTGCTGTCGCGGTCGTCGGTGGCGATAATCCCTCCTCCCAGAGCTCCGCGCGGCGTAGGAGCGGCACGGCGGCCAGCTTGACCGTGACTGGTCGCCATGTGCAGCCTACCGCCGACCGCGGCGGCCAGCTTGCCCGGATTGACACGGCCGGCAGGCCGCGCCACGGTGACCGCCACCTGATCGGAGCTGCCCACCATGTCCTCGCCTGCCCGCGCCCACAGATCGAACCCCGCCCAGCCGCCCGCGCTTGCGGGACTCGACGCCGCCGTGCGCCAGGCGTATTCCTTTCTTGAGCGCGCGGCTGCAGCCCGCGGCGGAGATTGGGTCAACGCCGAGGGCGGCGACGTCGGGGTGCACGGCAGCCACCGATCTGTCGTCCGCCATGTCGCGAACTATCTAGCCGCTGCCGAGCTTGCGGAGCGGCTCGGGGGGGTGGACGCCGCCGTGGACGTCGGCAGCGGCGGCGGCGCGCTCGGCGCCTGGCTGGCCGACCGGCTCGGCGCGCGCCTTCACCTGGTCGATCACGACGAGCGCATCCGGCGCGTCGCCGCCGCCGCATTCCCTGCGGCGCA
>DATKBU010000269.1:0-2193 GCA_035513815.1 Egibacteraceae bacterium | reverse complement strand
CAAGCGTCTGCGTCGCGATGCGCCCTACCTCGTGTGGGCCGACATCGTCTTCGCGTCTGCCCTCACCGGGCAGCGCGCGGAGCGGATTCTCAAGGAGGCAATTCGCGTCTCCGAGGAGCGCTACCGGCGCATCCCGACCGGCGAGCTCAACCGCCTGGTGACCGATGCCGTCCGCGAGCATCCACCGTCCCACGTGCGCAACCGCCTGCCCAAGGTGTTCTACGCCACCCAGGTCGGCGTGGCGCCGCCCACCTTCGTCATCTTTGTCAACGACCCGTCGCTGATCCACTTCAGCTACCGGCGCTACCTGGAGAATCGCATCCGGGCGGAGTACGGCTTTCTCGGCACGCCGATCCGGCTCATATTCCGCCAGCGGGAGTCGGAGGAGGCGGCCCGCCGCTCGAGCCGGCCGCGACGTCGAACGAGCGTGCGACGGCCGTCACGTTGATGCCATATGCGAACGTGAATGGCGGCTCGATCTATTACGAGCTGGTGGGCGCTGGGACTCCCGTCGTGCTGCTGCATGGCGGCCTTTTGAACCTCAGGCAGTGGGACGATCAGGTTCCGTCGATCGCTGCCAGCCACCGCGTCGTGCTCTACGACGCCCGCGGCTATGGACGATCCCCGCTGGGCCAGGTGGAGTACGCCCATTACCAGGACCTGCGCGGCATCATGGACACGCTCGGGATCGATCGGGCGCATCTGGTGTCGCTGTCGAGTGGCATGTCGGCTGCCGTCGAGTTCACGCTCGCGTACCCGGGCCGCGTCATTTCGCTGGTCTGCGGCGCCGCACCGCTGAACGGATACGAGGTCGGCGCCGAGTTCACCGAAGGCATGCACGGCATCTTTGCGGCGGCGCTCGCTGACGACAGGTCACTGCTTCGCGAGCGCGTCTGGGAGTTCGCGCCGATGAAGGTTGCGGCCACGTTGCCGTCGGCTCGCGAGCGTCTCGATCGCATGATCGTGGAGGATCACGGGTACGACTATGCGCGTCCCGGCGCACCGCGGCGCACGCGGCTCGAGCCGGCGGCCGCCCGCAAGCTCCACGAGATCGATGTGCCAACCCTGGTGATCCTGGGCGATGGCGAGATGCCGGCTCTGGCTGCGGTCGCGAATCACGTGATTCAACACGTCGCCGGTGCGCGGCTGGTCGTGATCCCGGGCGCTGGGCACTTCGTCAACATCGAGCAGCCCGAGGCGTACACGCAGACGGTGCTCGAGTGGCTGCAGCTGCATGCGGTCTGACCAACTGGCGCGCGGCGTGATCGGCGGGTGACGGCCGCTCCACTCGTCCGCGCCGCACCCGCTCGCCGCGCTCGCGCGGATGAAGTCGCCACTTATACTCGCTGGCGTGACCAGAGACATCGCTGACGAGGCGAGCGGCGCGGGACGGCGGCTGGAGGTCGGCAGCGGCAGCACCTTCACCATGCACCTGCCCGCAGCACGGTGAGCGACCAGGTCGGGGTCATCGGCGCGGGCGCGTGGGGAACCACCCTGGCCGTCCTCCTGGCCGATGCGCAGCGCCCGGTCAGCCTGTGGACCCACTCGCCGGAGACCGCGGAGCGCTTGGCCCACGCCCGCACCAACGAGCGGTACCTCCCCGGCGTCGTCTTCCCGCCGAACCTGCGCATCGTGACCGATGACGCCTACCTCGCCGAGCCGCACCGCTTCTATGTGCTTGCCGTCCCGTCATCGCACCTGCGTTCGACCGTCCGCGGGCTGAGCGCTCGCCTCCATCCGGATGCCCCGCTGCTGAGCGTGGTGAAGGGCATCGAGGCCGGCACGCACCTGCGCATGAGCGAGGTGATCCTCGATGAGCTCCCCGGTCGCCGCGTCGCCGCGTTGTCAGGCCCGAACCTGGCGCGTGAGATTGCCGCCGGCAAGCCCGCGGGGTCGGTCGCCGCGTCGGAGGACGCGGAGCTGGCGGCAGAGCTCGCATCGGTCCTGAGCTCGGACCGGTTCAGGGTCTACACCAACCCGGACCTGGTCGGCGTGGAGCTGTGCGGTGCGCTCAAGAACGTGGTGGCCCTGGCGGCCGGGATGGTCGATGGGCTGGGCTTCGGCGATTCGGCCAAGGCGGGGATCATCACCCGCGGGCTGGCGGAGATGACGCGGCTGGGAGTCGCCGCGGGAGCCCATCCGCTCACGTTCGCGGGACTGGCGGGCGTGGGCGACCTCATCGCCACGTGCATG
>DATKBU010000268.1:0-20306 GCA_035513815.1 Egibacteraceae bacterium | reverse complement strand
GGATGTCGTCGTAGGGGCCGCACGCCGCCGAGGGGAACTTCGCGAACAGCAGCGGCTGCTCAGGCAGAGCATGATCCTGCTCTTCTGCGTGATCGCGGTAGTTCATGCCGACGGCGATGATCTTGCCCGGGCGCACCGGCGGGAGGATTTGGATCGCCGCGGTCTCCAGGATCTCGCCGGCGCCTTCCGCACTGGGCGCCACATCCAGCAGCGACCCGCTCGAGGGCTGGGAGACCAGCGGACGGATGCGCTCACCCTCCCACAGCCCCACCTGCGGCCCTGAGCCGTCGTCGTAGCGGGCGATGCGCATGTCAGCTCCTCGCTTTCTGGGATGGGCCGCGCGGACATCCGCGGCACCAGGTCGTCACGTCAGGAGGTAGAACTGCGCCGCGGTGCCACCCAGCACCGCGGCGCGCTCGTCGTCGGTGCTGCCCTCCAGCGCGCTAAGGGCCAGATCGAGCACCTGCGCATAGCTCGCGGCCAGCGTGCAGACCGGCCAGTCCGACCCGAACATCACACGGCTCGGCCCGAACAAATCCAGCAGCGAGCGCGCGTAGCGCCCCATCTCGACCGGTGTCCACCGTCGCCAGTCGGCCTCGGTGACCAGGCCGGACAGCTTGCAGCGCACGTGCTCATGCTCGGCGAGCTCAGCCAGCAGACTGTGCCACGGCTCCCACTCGCCGGCGGTGATGTCTGGCTTGGCGCCGTGGTCCACGACGAGGCGCAGGTCGGGCAGCGCACCGGCGACTTCCAGCGCCGCGGGAAGGTGCTGCGGGCGGATCAGCAGGTCATAGGCCAGGTCGGCAGCGGCGACGGCCTCCAGACCGCGCCGCACGTCGCCGCGTCGAAGCCAATCGTCGTCGGGCTCGTCCTGCACTTGGTGCCGCACGCCGACGAGGCGCTCGCCTCCCGGGGCTTCCTGGAGCCGTGCGAGCGACCGCACCACATCGCCGGTGAGGTCGACCCAGCCGACTACGCCGCGGATGAGCGGGCTGTCCGCTGCGGATGCGAGCAGATCCACGGTCTCCTCTTCGGCGCCGATGGCCTGCACCACGATCGTCGCGCCGACGCCCGATGGCACGGCGACGGCGCTTAGATCCTCCTCGGAGAAGGCTCGCCGCAGCGGCGCCAGCTCCTCGCCCCTCATCCACGGATACTCCCGCCGGCTCGGGTCCCACAGGTGCTGGTGGGCGTCGATGATCATCATCGCGGCCACAGCGACGCAGGATCCCCGGACGGCACCGGCGCGTCCTCGCGCAGCAGGCCCTCCGCCTTCAGCTCGTCCCACAGCTCGGGTGGAACTCCCGTCCGCAGCAGCGCCGCGTCGTCCCTGGATTCCTCGGCGCTGCGCGTCCCGACGACGACCGAGGCAACCGCTGGATGCCCGAACGGGAATGCGAGCGCGGCGGCGGGAAGCGTCGTTCCGGCGCGGGCGCAGACCTGGGCGATCCCGCGGGCGCGCTCGATCAGCTCCCGGGGCGCTTGCCGGTAGTTGTACGTCGCGTCATCCGGCGGCTCGGCGCAGGCCAGCAGACCGCTGTTGAACACCCCTGCCGCCAGCACGGACACGCCGGCTTCGGCGCAGGCGGGAAGAAGCTCGTCAAGCGCCGGCTGCTCGAGCAGCGTGTAGCGGCCGGCGAGCATCACGACGTCGATATCCGTACCGCGCACAAAGTCGAGCGGCATCTGCCACTGGTTCATTCCGACGCCGATCGCGCCGACGGCGCCGCCGGCCCGCAGCTCTTCCAACGCCGGATAGGCCTCGTCGCGCGCCTGTCGCCAATGGTCGTCGGGATCGTGCAGCAGGGCGATCTCCACGTGGTCCATCCCGAGGCGCTCGAGACTGGACTCCAGGGATCGTCGCACTCCCTCTCGGCTGAAGTCCCAGACCCGCCGGTGGGTCGCGGGGATGTCGAAGCCTGCGGGGTCGGAGCCCTCTGGAGGCGCCGCGACGGGTTCCAGCACGCGGCCGACCTTCGTCGAGACGGTGCATTCATTCCGCGGCCGAGCTGCCAGCGCGCGGCCGAGTCGGCGCTCGGACAGTCCCAGGCCGTAGTGGGGCGCCGTGTCGAAGTAGCGCACTCCCTCGTCCCAGGCGGCGTCGATGGCCGCGCGGGCGCTGTCATCGGAGACCGTCGCGAACAGGTTGCCGATGGGGGCGCCGCCGAAGCCCGCAGCAGTCACCTCGACCCGAGTCGAGCCGAGACGGGTCCGCCTCATGGCAGCTCCCGCAGCGCGATCCGGTCCATCCGGCCTCCTGTTGCGTAGGAATGCTCAGCTGGGCCGCGGCCGGATCCACAGGCCGTGGGTGCCACCATCGACCGCCAGCACCGTCCCGGTGGTCGAGGATGCCGCGGGGCTGGCCAGGTAGGCGATCGCCGCGGCGACCTCGTCGGCGGTCACCAGGCGCCCCATCGGCTGGCGAGCCTCTAGCCCTGCCCGCTCGGCCTCAGGATCCGCGGCGTTGGACAGCAGCCGCTGAACCCACGGCGTGTCGGCGGTTCCGGGGTTGACGCAGTTCACGCGGATGCCCTCGCGCACATGGTCGGCCGCCATCGCCAGGGTCAGAGCCTGAACGGCGCCTTTCGTGGCGCTGTACAGGACTCGGTTCTCCAGGCCCGTCCAGGCGGCGATCGAGCAGGTGTTCACGATCGCCGGGCTGGCTGACCGCCGCAGGTGCGGCAGCGCGGCGCGGGTGACGCGGGCGATGCCGACCACATTGACGTCCCAGACCCGGTGCCACTCCTCGTCGGGATTGTCGGCGACAGTGCCAACCGCGCCGATGCCGGCGTTGTTCACGAGGATGTCCAGCTGGCCGATCTGCGAGACCGCGGCCTCGATCGCCGCACGGACGCTGGAGTCATCGGAGACATCCGCCTTGATCGCGAGCAGCGGCGCTTCGATCCCGCCGGGGTCCAGATCCAGGCCGGCGACCTGAGCGCCGCCGGCCGCGAGGTGGCGAGCGGTCGCCAGCCCGATCCCCGACCCCGCGCCAGTCACGACAGCCGCGAGCCCTTCGAATTCCCCCGCCATGCCATTCTCCTGTCTCACCGCTGGTCGGCTTTGCCGTTGGCGGGCTGAATCGCTCTCAGTGGCACCCTATCGAGCGGGGTGGGGTTCCAGCAAGCCAATCATCGGATGAATTCTCCGGGCCGCCTGCCGGCTCAGCCGGTGAAGCGCGAGGGCGACGGCCCAGTCACCCCCGGTTCGCAGACGAAAACTGCCCCCGCAAGCGGCTGCCCTTGGAACTGCTCGGCGGTGAACCGCTCAGTCGAGGTGGTGATGAACAGGCGGTCCAGCCCGGAGCCGCCGAACGCGCAGCTCGTCGCCTTGGTCACGGGCAGCTCGATGATCGCGTCGAGGCGCGCGTCCGGCGTGTAGCGGTGGACTGCGCCGCCGTCGTAAAGCGCCACCCACAGGCAGCCGTCGTCGTCGATGCACATCCCGTCGGGGAACCCAAGCCGCTCAGGGATGTCGATGATCCGCCGGCGCCGGGCGATCTGTCCGGCGGCCACGTCGTAGTCGAAGGCGTCGATGCCGTGCGTGGGAGTGTCGATGAAGTACATCGTCCGCCCGTCGGCGGCCCATGCCAGTCCGTTTGAGATCGTGAGGTCCCTCAGGACAGTGGTAACGGACAGGTCCGGATCCAGCCGATGCAGCTGTGAGGCGCCCGGCGTGTAGTCCTTGGCCATCGTCCCGGCGAAGAACCGGCCCGCCGGGTCGCACTTGCCGTCGTTGAAGCGCAGGTTGGAGTCGTCGGCGGTGATGGGCGCGATCATCTGCGCCGAACCTCCGGGCGCCATCAGTGCGAATCCGTCTTCCATGGCGAGCACCACACCGCCCTGCTCGCGAAGCGCAACCGCGCCGAGCTGCTGGCCGAGGTCGGTGATCTCGTCGGTCCCGGCATCGACGTGGAACCGGTGCAGCTGACCCCGGGGGATGTCGACCCACAGCAGCGCGCCGTCGCGGTCGTCCCACACCGGGCCCTCGCCGTGCTCGGGGTGGGTGTGAATGGCGACGTCGGCCTGGATATGTCTGGTCATGGGCTCTCCGTCTTTCGGGTGCCGGGCGGCTGCCGATCGACCCAGCGCCCGTCCACCAGCCTCGGGATGTTCAACGGGTTGGATTCCCGCAGCTCCGCCGGCAAGCGCGAGTCCGGGAAGTCTTGATAGGCGATGGGCCGCTGGAATCGGCGGATGGCGGTTGCGCCCACCGAGGTGTGGGCCGGCGCGGTCGTGGCGGGATAGGGCCCGCCGTGATGCTGGGCGAAGGTGACGGCCGCGCCTGTCGGGAAGCCATTCCACACCAGCCGCCCAGCTTTGGCCTCGAGCAGACGGCGCAGGTCCGCCAGGTCGGCCTCGTCATCCTCGGCGTGCACGGTCGCGGTCAGGCCGCCATCCAGCTGCGAGATCGTGTCGCTGAGCGCGCCATCGGGCACCGTGACCACCAGCGCCGATGGGCCGAAGTGCTCGGCGCGCAGCTGCGGATGGTCAACGAACGCCTTGGCGTCGGCCTTGAACAGGCTGGGCGCGATGCGAAACCCCTGCGCCCCGCGGGCGCCCCAGACGACCGTCTCGACGCCCGGGATGCCCGCCGTGGCGGCCAGCTGCTCGCCGAGCCCTTGCCAGATGGCCTCATTCAGCATCGGTCCGAGCTCTGCGGATCGCAGCAGGCGGGCGACATGGCCGACAAACTCGAGCCCCTCGTCGCCCTCAGGAGCGAAGACGATTCCGGGCTTGGTGCAGAACTGGCCCGCACCAGCGGTCATGGACGCCACAAAGCCTTCGGCGATCTGCTCCCCGCGCGCGGCGAGCGCCCGGCGCGTCACAATCACCGGGTTGACGCTGCCCATCTCGGCGTAGACCGGGATCGGGTCCTGGCGGCCCGCGCCGAGGTCGAACAGCGCGCGCCCGGCACGGTACGAGCCTGTGAACCCGACCGCCCTGATCTGCGGCGCGAGGACCAGCGACTGCCCGACCTCATGGCCGCGGCCATGGACGAGGGAGAACACCCCGGAGGGCGCGGCGACGTCCTCGGCGGCGGCCAGGATGACCCTGGCGCACAGCTCGCTGGTGCCGGGATGCGAGGGATGCCCTTTGGCTACGCCCGGGCAGCCCGCGGCCAGCGCCGATGCGGTGTCGCCTCCCGGAACGCTGAATGCGAGCGGGAAGTTGCTCGCGCCGAACACAGCCACCGGCCCGATCGGCGTCTGCATGCGCCGCAGGTCAGGCCGCGGCGGCGTCGCTTGGGGGTCGCGATGATCGATGATCGCCTCGTGATGCCAGCCGTCCTCCACGACTGAGGCGAAGGCGCGCAGCTGAGCGCAGGTGCGGGCGCGCTCCCCCGCGAGCCGCTCGGGTCCGAGGGCGGTCTCGGAGTCCGCGAGATGGATGAGCGCGTCTCCAACATCTTCCAGATGAGCGGCGATAGCCCGGAGGAGGCCGGCGATGCGCGCTGCCGGCCAGGCGCGCAGGACGTCGAGCGCCTCCGCGGCTGCATCGGCGGCCTGGGCGACCTCGGCCGGAGTCGCCTCGGGGAAGGCCAGCTCTCCGGGATCGCCGGTCCGCGGATCGAACGCCGTGAAGCGATCGGACGACTCGCGCGACTCCCGCCCGGCGATGAGGTTCGCCCCGGTCACGTTGAGCAGCTGGCTGTGCGTCGTCATGTCGGATCGCAGTCGAGTATCGCGGGGCCCTGCCCGGCCGGGGTGTCAGCACGCGCTTCGGGAGACCGGCATGCGCTGCGCACCCCATTGGAGGCGCGGTAAGGCAGAATCTACAGGGTGCAGGCGCCCGTAGCTCAGGGGACAGAGCAGCGGATTTCTACTCCGCCGGTCGGGGGTTCGAATCCTCCCGGGCGCGCCGCAGTGACCGGCCAGCGGTAGGCGGGTGGGTGTACCCTTCCCGCTGGTCGCCGCAGGGCGGCTGACATGGTGATCGTAGCTCAGGTGGTTAGAGCGCCGCGTTGTGGTCGCGGAGGTCGCGGGTTCGAGTCCCGTCGGTCACCCTCGACGTGCAGGCCCGCAGGCCGCTGTCTACACTGCGCCCGGGTCGCTAGCTCAATTGGCAGAGCAGGGGCCTCTTAAGCCCAAGGTTGCGAGTTCGATCCTCGCGCGACCCACCATCGCTCTGCCGCATCGGTCAATCTGGCTCATGCGGCACTACCCTTTTCGCGTTCGCCCAGTTCTTTGCTACCTCCGACCCCACGTGACTCGACTTGCTGGCTCCTTGAGAAGGTCCGCACGCGATGACAGTTGGCGCACACGACTTCGCATTTTGAGATTTCAGTGCGCAGCTGTGATTCGCTCGCTCGTGATCGCATCTGCGACACGTTCCGGGTCTTGCGGCCCGTGACATGGTCGAAATCCATGACGTAGGGCGGGTAGCGCATGCCGCAATCGGCGCACGGCACATCCTTGGCAGTTTCGATGATCTGCCGGTTGACTGTCGACTGCTGTTCTCGGAGACGTTTGACGCGGACCATATGGCGCTCGCGGTTGAGTCGATACCACTCCCGCTGGTAGTCCGCCTTGCAGTCCGAGCAATACGACTGTCGACGGTGCGACCCGGTGCGACGCAGAAAGTCCGCAGTCGGCTTCGGGATGTCGCATCGAGAGCAGCGCTTGTGCCCGATGTCCTCGTCCACGAGACCAGTGTCCCATGCACCTGCGACACAGAGTCGCCACTGTAGGCCTGCCCTGTGGAGAGGCGATGCGAGCACGGCTCCAATGCTCGCTGCTCGCGTCGAGGTCACGCGGCTGCAGTACGCTGGCGCGGTCGCGGCCGCCTCGTGGGCCCCGCCGCAGGGACTGCGCGATCAATTCGTCGCCGCGCTCGCGCGAGTGGTGGAACGGCAGACACGCCAGGTTTAGGTCCTGGTGCCCGCAAGGGCGTGCGGGTTCAATTCCCGCCTCGCGCACTATCTGCGAACGGCGGCAATTCTGCTGGCCGGCATCTGCGGGGCGCATGCGCACCGGACTCCGGGCGCGCGAGTCGGCGGGGCCGACAGGGCTGCCGCTGACCGATCTGCGGACGTCTCCAAAGCCCCAGCCCTCCTCAACCTGGCCGCGCCCGAGTCGCCTCGCCGCTGCTAGGTTCTGGAAGAGAAGCGAGGGGACGGGCTGTGCTCAAAGCGGCGGCGCGGGGGATGTGGCGCGGAGTGGTCTTCGGCGTCGGAGTCGCGCTGTGCCTGATCGGCATCGCCCTGCTCGTTCTTCCCGGACCGGGACTGCTTGTCCTGTTCCTGGGACTGGCCCTGCTCGCCACCGAGTTCCGCTGGGCCAAGAGCCTGCTGGAGCAGGGCCGGGCGCGATTCGCCGAGGTCAGAAGGCGCAACCGCGCCCAGCGCTGAGGGGCGACCGGCGGGCAGGCGAGGCGCCGAGGGCGCTACACGCCTGATGTCTCGATCACCGGCTCTTCTGCGTCGGCGTCGTGGACACCGCCTGCCTCGTCGCAGGGCGGATTCTCGACGGCCAACTGCCCCGACTCGACCACGTCACCGAGCTCTGGTGTGTCTAGGCGAGTCCCCTCCGCCGGCGCAGGGTCCTCCTCGAAGTCCTCACCGGGCTCGTCAGGCGCCTGGCCGAGTTCTCCAAGTGCGGCAGGCTGATCCACCCCGGAATCCGCCCCGGCTTCGCCAGCCTCCTCCCCGACGGACTCTGGGAGCGGGCCTTCGACACCCTGCTCAGCGCCACCGCTCGGGTGGTCGCACCGGTCCGCGCGTGGCCAACCCGACCGCGGGTCGCGCTGGGCCGCGTTGTCCTGGAACCCGCGCCGGCCATAGTGCTCGTCGCGTGCGGGCGCGCGTTCATCGTTGGAGTCTTCCGTCCCTGACTCATCCAGCTCCGGCGCTCCGGGTACGGACGGCGGGGGCGCGGTGAGCGTGGCGGTTGGCGCCTCGGCCGGCGTGCCGGACTCCGCCGTGGTCTGCGGCGCGCCCGAAGGACTGAGCTCCCCGCTGGATCGCGGTCGATCCGTCTCGGACGCCGGTTGATCGCCTGCGGGCTGCTTCGGCGCAGTCGCCTGCTCCGGCGGCTCGGACGACGCAGGCGCGGACGCGGTCGGCCTCCGCGCCTCATGCTCGCGGTCTTCCGTTGGCTCTGGACGACTTCCCGAGCTCTCCGACGACGACGCAGGCGCCTGAGCGCCGTCGGAACCGCCCGACAGGCTCGGGAGCGGGTAGGGCTCGGTCACGCGACCTTGCGCGTGCGCGTCGCCCGCTGACGCCGCGGAGGCTGGCACTGCCCCGGGAGGCGCCTCGCCCGCAGATGGGCAGGGCCCCTTGTCAGGACACGCACTCAATGACAGCGCAGCCAGCAGCTCTACCTGCTGGTGGGAAGCCGCTTCCGTGCGAGCGCCGAGCGCGGCAGCCGCGGCGTCTCCGGCCGGCAGACGAGCCACTTCCTCAGCCGCCTCGCGAGTGTGCTCGTCAACCACAACGCTGATCAACGCGACCGTCTCGGCATCCAGCTCATCCTTCGCGACGGCCGCGAGCTCACTCACCCTGCGCTCGGCGAATTCGACGCGCAGGCGCGCCTTGGCGCCGTCGTCGCGAGCCATCACCAATTGCACGCGCTCAAGGCCGAGCTTCGCCGACCACAGCGGCTGACCCGGGAGCGCGCTCGCCGTCGCGGCCGTGGCAGGCACCGCGAGCGCGACAACGACCAGCGCGACCAGCGCCGAGGTGACCGGTCGCAGCGCCCGGATCCCAGAGGGGGGCGCGTCGTGGTGAGGCGTTCGCAGCGGCGCCGCCGACCGGATTGTGTGACCCCGAAGGACGTGCCGGGCTCTGTGGCTTCGCCGAGCCTTCGGTTCGCGAGATGGCAGACAGAGCCGCAGGGGGCCCTCCACCCGATCGGGCACGCGCCGCCCTTCGAGCCAGCCCTTGCGGTAGCCGATGGAGGCCCCGAAAACATACGCCAGCGTCGCAAGCACGCTCACGGCGACGTACGCGGAGATGATCCAGCGAAGCGGCATCGTTCCCCCGGGGGCGGGCCCGCGCTCGGCGCGGGCGGCGCCTACCCATTATCGAGTCGAATCCCCGAATTGCTAGCGGCTTCTTTTCCAGAACTGGGGTGTTTCTACCCTGTGACCAGGGTCACCTGTTTGAGGCGACTAGCCCTCCCGCTGCTGCTGGCTGCTGTCGAGAAGCCGGCGGACCTCACCGGCGCGGTACCGACGGTGGCCCCCCAGCGTGCGGATGCTGGAGAGATGCCCAGCCTTGGCCCAGCGCGTCACGGTCTTCGGGTCAACTCGGAATAGCTTCGCGACCTCAGAAGGGGTGAGCAGTTCCATGTTGTCGTCGTCAGCCATCGAGGTTCCGTTCTGTCGGGGAGAATCCCACTACCACGGTTCGAGTCTATGTCGTCCGGTTCGGATGTCGAAAGAGACTTGCGAGCGGCGCCCGGGGGACACCTTCGACGGGGACACCCGCGACGGGCTCAGCGCACTCGGACTGTGAGGTCAGGGACTGCTCAGGGACTCGAAGCGGAGACGGCTCGACCGTCCTTCAGCCAGCGTCGCAGCTCGCCCACCCGTTCGCGCTGCGAGACCGACAGGGGCACCTGGCGGCGCAGCGACCGACTGATGTCCTCCGTCGCGAGTTCGCGCCGCTCGGCGAACGACGTGTACATCGCATCGGCGATCGCCTGCTCGAGCTCAGCGCCCGTGTAGCCCTCGGCCGCAGCGGCGAGCCCGGCGACCCGAAAAGCCGATGGGTCCCGGCCGCGCTTGCGCAGATGCACCGCGAGGATCTCCTCGCGCTCAGTGATGCTGGGCAAATCCAAGAAGAAGATCTCATCGAAGCGCCCGCGCCGCATCAGCTCAGGAGGCAGAGCCGACACGTCATTGGCAGTCGCCACGACGAAGCACGGCGCAGAGCGCTCCTGCATCCAGTGCAGGATCGTCGCGAACACGCGCATGCTGGTCCCGGCATCGTTGCCGCCGTGGCTCAGCGCCTTCTCAAGCTCATCGATCCACAGCACACACGGGGCGATCGCCTCGGCGAGCCGCAGGGCGTCGCGTGCGCGCTGCTCCGATTCGCCCATCATGCTGGAGAACAGCGCGCCGACATCGAGGCGCAGCAGGGGCTGGCCCCAGAGCCCACCGATCGTCTTGGCGGTCAGGCTCTTGCCGGTTCCGGGGATCCCGATCAGCGCGATCCCCTTTGGCGCGGGCAGCCCGTACTCGCGAGCCTCGTGCCCGAACGCGCGCTGGCGCAGCCTCAGCCAGGCCTTCAGCGCATTCAAGCCGCCGACGTCGTCGGCCGTCTCAGCGGCGGCGTGGAACTCCAGGATCCCGCTGGACCTGATGATCTCGCGCTTCTCCTCCAGCACCAGCGCGATGTCACGCTCGTCGAGGACGTCGTTGTGAACGATCGCCTTGGTGAACACGCGCCGCGCCTGACTCGACGTCAGACCGAGCGCCGCCTGGATCAGCCGCTCCGATTGCTCATCAGTCAGGTCGCGTCGCAGCTTGGGCGCCTCGCACACCTCGGCCAGCACGCCGCTCAGCTCATCGAGGTCGGGCAGCGGCAGCTCGATCGGCACCGCCTCGTCGGCCAGCGCGGCGGGCGGCCGGGCACCGGCCCCGATGACGAGCAGCGCCGTTCCGGTGCCCCGCAGCTGCTGCACGAGGTTGCGCAGGCGGCGCGCGACCTGCGGGTCCTCCCAGTACTCGTGAAAGTCCCGCAGGACGACCAGCATCGCGCCCGTCATCGAACGGACTCGGTCGAGCGCCTCCAGCGGGTCGCGCACCGGCGCCAGGTCCGCTCCGTCCCACGAGCGAAAGCCTGCCGGCGGAATCCCACGTGACGCAGCGGCGCCCGGCCATGCCGCAGACCCGCGCTGCCTTGGCGATCGCGCGCTCCTCCTCGACGGTGTTCAGCACGATCAGCGGGAAGCGGCTGCGGAAGAACACGTCGAGATGGCCCTCGAAATCCAACGCCGAGGATCCTGACGCACCGGGATCGCCGCCTCCGGGGGCCCCGCCCGCCGGCGATCGCTCCGGCGGCGCTGCGGGCGGCTGCGGAACCGCCTGCGTCACGAGCGGGCTCTGCGGGTCAGCGCTTCGCCCGTCGACTCCTCAGCGAGCGCGGCCACGTGCCTGCGAATCGCTCGGAACGCCTTGCCGCGGTGCGAGATGGCGTCTTTGTCTCCCGCGGACATCTCCGCGGTGGTGCGGTCTTCGCCAAGCGGCTGGAGGATCGGGTCGTACCCGAACCCCCCCTCGCCGCGGGGCTCGCGGGTGAGCACGCCCTCGACGGCGCCTTCCTCCGTCCACTGCCGCCCGTCAGGCGTGGCCAGCGCGGCCACGCAGACGAAGCGCGCTGCCCGGTTCTGAACGCCGCGCATCTGCTCGAGCACCAGCCGCAGATTGGCCTCATCGTCCCGGTGCGCTCCCGCGTAACGGGCGGAGCGGACCCCGGGGCGACCCGCCAGGGCATCGACCACCAGGCCGGAATCGTCAGCCAGGCACGGCAGCCCGCTGGCCTGGGCGCCCGCATGAGCCTTCAGCAAGGCGTTCTCCGCAAACGTCCCGCCTGTCTCCTCGACGTCGGGCAGCCCAAGTTCCGCGCTGGAGGCAAGGTCGACGTCCAGTCCCTCGAGGATCCGCCGCAGCTCTGCCAGCTTGCCCTCGTTGCGCGTGGCGAGCACGACCTGCATCATCCGCGCGCCGCATCCGTCGAGCGCGCAGCAAACGCGGCCTCGCGCTGGACGAGGGTCAGCTGTCCGCAGCCGCCGCTGGCCAGCTCCAGCATCGCGTCCATCTCCTGGCGAGTGAACGGCGCCCCCTCCGCCGTGCCTTGGAGCTCGACGAAGCGACCCTCCGCGGCCATCACCACGTTCATGTCCACCTGCGCGCCCGCATCCTCGACGTAGCACAGATCGAGCAGCACCTGCCCGTCGACCACGCCGACGCTGACCGCCGACAGCTCGTCGAGCGCGGGGCGATCCGCAAGCTGACCGCGGGCAACCATCGCATCGAGGGCGAGCGAGAGCGCCACCCAGGCCCCGGTGATCGCGGCCGTCCGCGTCCCCCCGTCTGCCTGCAGGACGTCGCAGTCCACCACGATCGAATGCTCTCCCAGCCCTTTCAGGTCAATCACGGATCGCAGTGACCGCCCGATGAGCCGCTGGATCTCGTGTGTCCTGCCGCCGATGCGGCCGCGCACCGACTCGCGGGGCGTCCTGGAGGAGGTGGCGCGCGGCAGCATGGAGTACTCGGCCGTCACCCACCCCTCCCCCGAGCCCTTGCGCCACCGGGGAACTGAATCCTCGACCGTCGCCGCGCACAGCACCTGCGTCTGGCCCACACGGATCAGCGCTGAGCCCTCGGCGTACTCCTGCACCCCGGTCTGAATGGACACCGGGCGCAGATCTCCGGAAGCACGGCCGTCGATTCGGGTCACAGCGGGATCTCCTGTCCGTCCTCCGCGGCGAGGACTTCACCATCAAATGTCTGCGAGGCTTCGGCGACGACGTCGCCGGGGCGGAACGTCGGCAGCACGTGGGTCACCATGAGGCGCCCAGCGCCGGCATCGGCTGCCACCTGACCCGCTTCCGCGCCCGTCATGTGGGTGCCCTCCGGCCACGGCCCCATCGCGTCCAGCCAGGTCGCCTCGCACAGGAAGACGTCAGCGTCATTCGCGCAGCTCACCAGCTCAGGCGTCGGTGCGCTGTCCGCGCTGTAGGCCAGCACAGCATCGTGCGCGCGCACTCTGGACGCCAGCGTGGGTGTCGAATGGCGAGCGGCGGACAAGGTCACCTCGAACGGACCCAGGTGCAGGCGGTCGCCGGCCGCGGCATCCCGGAAACGGCAGATCAACGGGAAGGTCTCGTCGCCCGGGATCAGCGATCCGATCCGCTCCCGGGCGCCGCTCGGCGCATACACATCGAGCGGTCGCGGGCCGTCGGGGTGAAACCGGCGGGCGTAGTACAGACCGTAGAGGTCGGCGAAATGATCAGGGTGCAGATGGGAGACGATCAGCGCGTCGATCTCGGCCGCGCCGATGTGCCGCTGGAGGTTTGCCAGCGAGCCGTTGCCGCAGTCCAGCAGCAGGCGGTAGCCCTCCGACTCGAGAAGATATGACGAGCAGGCGCGGCCCGGCCCCGGATGAGTGCCCGCGCTGCCCAGCACGGTCAGCGTCAACCCGTTCACGCGGGAGCTCCGTCGCCGCCCGACGCCAGATCGGCCGCCTCGACGGTCGGGGCCCGCGGTCCGAGGAAGCGTGTGGCCAGGGAGGCGAAGGACACCGGATCTCCAGTGGCCAGGAAGCGGTGCACAGGCACGCCGTGCGGCGCGAGCCGGCCGGCGTCCACGAGGTTGGCGAACACGCGCCGGGCCGTCTCCTCGGCGCTTGACACGAGCG
The DNA here is from genome assembly GCA_035513815.1 of Egibacteraceae bacterium. GTDB lineage: Bacteria > Actinomycetota > Nitriliruptoria > Euzebyales > Egibacteraceae > DATKBU01. The sequence goes on along the minus strand of DATKBU010000268.1, from coordinate 6,938 downwards.
TGACGCGCGGGCCCATGACATAGGACAGCACCCCGGTGAGCAGCGGGTAATGGGTGCAGCCCAGGATCAGCGTGTCGACCTCAGCTGCGATCATCGGGGCCAGATAGTCGGCGGCGACCGCGAGCGCCTGCCCGTCGGTCGTGAGCCCGGCCTCGGCCAGCGCAACGAACCGGGGGCACGCCTGGGACATCAGCTTGATGTCCGGCGCGCATTCGGCGACCGCACGATCGTAGGCACCGGACGCGATCGTGCCGATGGTCCCGATCACACCCACCCGTCCGTTGCGCGTCGCCTGGACGGCGGCCTCGACGGCAGGGATGATCACCCCGACCACTGGCGCGGGCGAGCTCGAGCGGCCCTGGAGACGCGGCTCCAGCGCGGCCGTCGCCGTGTTGCACGCGGCGACCACGAGCTTCGCGTCTGCGGCGGCCAGCCAGTCGAGAATCTCAAGGCTGAACGACCTGACCTCGTCCAGCGGGCGAGGTCCGTACGGGCCTCTGGCCGTGTCCCCGAGGTACACGATGGATTCATCCGGCAGCAGATCCATCAAAGACCGGGCGACGGTGAGCCCGCCCACTCCCGAGTCGAAGACCCCGATGGGGCGAGGGTCGCCGCCGGGGGCGTCACTGACGCTAGACACGCTCCGCAGTGTAACGGCCCTCCCTGAGAACTGATCAGGCCCAGAGCGTGTTCTGAATGCGCTGCGCGATCTCGGCGACATCGCCGGGGGCGTAGGCGCCCGTGGAGAGGTACTTCCACCCGCCGTCGGGCGACAGCACCACGACTTTCGATCCTTCAGGTAGCCGCTGGGGAGTGCACACGCGACGAGCGACGTGCAGGGCGGCGCCCGTCGACACGCCGGCGAAGATCCCCTCCTTCGCGATCAGTTCGCGAGTGGCCGACAGCGCCTTCAGCGAGTCGACCTTGATCCTGCTGTCCAGCACTGTCTGATCGAGCACGGGAGGCACGAAGCCCTCGTCGATGTTGCGCAGGCCGTACACCAGGTCGCCGTATTCAGGCTCGGCGGCGAATACCTTGATGTCGGCGCGCTGCTCCTTCAGCCGCCGGCCCACACCCGTCAGGGTCCCGCCGGTGCCGAGCCCTGCGACGAAGGCGGCGATGTCGGGCAGGTCGGCGAGGATCTCCGGTCCGGTGGTCTCGTAATGGGCCTCGGGATTCGCCGGATTGCCATACTGGAAGGGCATGTGCAGGCCGGGGTCCTCGGCGGCCATCTCGCTGGCCACGCGGACCGAGCCGTTGGAGCCTTCGCTGGCCGGGCTATCGACGATGTCCACCCCGTACATCGCCAACAGCCAGCGTCGCTCCTGTGAGGTGTTCTCCGGCATCACGCAGGTGAGCTTGTAGCCCTTCGGCGCGCAGATGGCAGCCAGCGAGATGCCCGTGTTGCCGCTGGTGGGCTCCAGCAGCCGCGACCCCGGGCGCAGCAGGCCCTCTCGCTCGGCTGACTCGATCAGGTACTTCGCGACCCGGTCCTTGACCGATCCCGTCGGATTGGCGCCTTCGAGCTTCAGATACAGCTCATAGCCAGGCGGCGACAGCGAAGGCAGGCCGACAAGCGGCGTGCCGCCGATCGCGTCGCTGATGTCGCGCGCAAGCGTCACGGCAGTCAGCCGCCGGCGACGGCAGGCAGAATCGACACCTTGTCCCCGTCAGCCAGCGGCGTGTGGAGCCCTCCGAGGAAGCGCACATCCTCATCATCGACGTAGACGTTGATGAAGCGGTGCAGCTGGCCCTCGGCGTCGACCAGCGCGTCACGCATGCCTGGGTGGCGGGCGTCGAGATCCTCGATCAGCTGCGCAAGGGTCTGGCCGTCGCCGCTGACCATGCGCTCGCCGTCGGTGTGCTTGCGCAGGATCGTGGGGACGCGCACCTCGATCGCCATGCCGGGTCGTTCCTTTGCTCGAAGCGCTGGATGGACGTGCGGGCGCGCCCTGGCTCACCAGAGCGCTCGCTGCAAGGTTACCGATTCCCGACCGGCGCCTGGCTCCCGTCGACGTAGACAGCGCGCTCTGTGATCCGTCCGTCGACGATGTCAAAGCCCCGGATCACCGGCGACTCGGCGTCCTGCAGGGAGACGATCAGGTACACGGCGTCGGGATAGAACGCCAGCTCCACATCGGTGGCCGACGGGAAGGCCTCAGTGTGCGTGTGGCTGTGATAGATGGCCAGCAGATCCCAGCCCTGATCGTCGATCTCGTTCATGGCGTGCAGCATGGCCTTGGGGTCCATGTTGTAGTAGGTCATCGAGCGCGCGGCATTGGGGATCTCGAAATGCTTGGCGAGGCGGCCCTCATGCGCGGCCAGCAGCCCGCACACCTCGAAGGGGAAGTCGCTTCGGGCATGGTCAACCAGCGCCTGATACGTCTCGGTATCCAGGTCCAGCCGTCCCTCGATCTGCGCCCGCGTCACGTTGTGCTGAATCCTTGTCTCTCCGGTCCGAAAGTCCCGCCCCTGCGTCGTGTGTGGCCGGCCGAGGTTAGCGCAGGTTGATGCGGCCGCTGCCCTCGACGGCCCTGCCGATGACGGCGGCATCGTGGCCCTTTGCTCGAAGCTCGGCGACGGCGGCGGCAGCCGCGGGCGGGGCGGCGCCGAACAGCAGGCCGCCCGAGGTCTGGGCGTCGGCGAGGAGGCTGACGGTGACCTCGTCGATGTCGCCAGCGTCCAGCACCTCGCGCACCCATGCGAGGTTGCGCTGGGAGCCTCCTGGCATGAACCCGTCGCGCGCCAGGTCGCGCACGCCTGACAGCAGCGGCACCGCGCCGACGTCGATGCCCGCGTCGACGCCTGAGGACTCCGCCATCTTGCGCAGGTGCCCGAGCAGGCCGAAGCCGGTGACGTCCGTGGCTCCGCCGGCGCCCGCCGTGATTGCCGCGGCCGCGGCATCGGCGTTGAGTCGGACCATGGAGGCGACGGCCGAATCCACGACCTCCGGCGGCGCGGCGGCGGCCTTGATCGCGGTCGAGATCACCCCGACGCCCAAGGGCTTGGTGAGCACGAGCGCATCTCCGGGGCGCAGGCCCGAGTTGGTGAGCACCCGATCCGGATGGACCTCGCCCAGCACGGCAAGCCCGAACTTCGGCTCGGGATCGTCGACGCTGTGCCCGCCCACGGTGAGCCAACCGCCATCAGCAGCCGCGTCGCCGGCGCCGTCGAGGACGGCGGCGAGCACCTCGGGGCCCAGCTCCGCCGAGTTCCACGCCACGAGGTTCAGCGCGAGCAGGGGCCGCCCGCCCATGGCGTACACGTCGCCGGCGGCGTTGGCCGCCGCGATCCGGCCCCACGTCCGCGGATCGTCCACCACGGGCGTCAAGAAGTCCGCGGTGAGCACGAGGGCCCGGTCGTCATCCACGCGCCACACGGCGGCGTCGTCGCCCGTCTCCAGACCGACCAGAAGGCTGGGATGCCGCGGCGGGTCCAGGCGCTCGAGCATCGTCGCCAGCTGCGCCGGCCCCAGCTTGCAGCCGCAGCCGGCGCCATGGCTGAACTCGGTCAGCCTGCGGGCGTTTGTCGCGGTCATCCGTCGAGCTTAGACCCCCGCCAGGCAGGCGTGGGGGGCGCTGCCCGAACGGGACACACCGGTTCATCTTCACAATGATCATTGCGGACTAGCCAGGCGGTCCGACGCCGCCAGCGTCCGTGTGGTTACTGTCTGTAACCAGCGGTTTTGCGGGCTCGCCTCTGCCGAGCGAACCCGCGCATTGCAGCCGGGCTGTCTGCGAAGCGGCGAGGGCCGTCTCGGCCGTCTCAAGTGGGTGTGGCGCCGACCGACACACTCATCACGACGAGCACTGGCAAGGGGGGCAGGAGCTATCTCATTGCACTGGGCGACGATGGAGGCGAAGACAAGGCCCGGCGCACGGCGGCGGGCGGGACGGCCGCTGCGCATGCGGCTTCGCCCTCCTGACGGTCTGCTGGCCTCCCTGCGCTGGGTGGCGATGTTCTTCGGCCTCGCCAATCTGGCGCTCTCGCTGCCCGTGATCACGCTCACGAACGCCGCGAGTGCTCCGGAGAAGATCACGCAGGGTGGCGGCCTCGCCGCGACGATCTACCTGACGTACTGGTGGATCAACAGCTACCGCCGGAAGGGCTTCACTGTCCTCGACGACCTGCTCGCCGGGGTCGGGCTGCTCGGGATCGGTGCTGCACTGGGATCCCCCGCGCGCGCGCTCGGCCTGTTCGCCGCGGCGATGGCGTTCCGCGCCCTCTACGGCACGCCCGTGCGGATCATGAAGGCGGCGGCGATTCAGGCCGGCGCCTTCGCCGTAGCCATGGCGTCCGCGCCTGAGAGCCTGGCCGCGACGAGCCGGACTCTGGAGATCGCCATTCCCGCCGGCATGCTCCTGCTTGCCGCGCCGGTCCTCAACGCCATGTCCACTGCGCTGCGCACCCATGAGCGCGCCGCCCGACGAGCCAGAGTCTTGGTGGAGTCTGGAGCCGCGCTGCTCGCGGTGTCGGACCGCTCCAGCATCGGCACCGCCACATTGGACGCAGCCCAGTCGATGGTCGGCCGCGAGCCCGGCACCGGCGTGGGAGTCGCAGTGACGGTCGGCGATGAGCTGGTCGTCGTGGCAGCCACCGGCACAGGCGTCGCTCCGCGCATCGGGGCGCGGCTGCGGCTGTCCGACCTTTCCGCTGGCTTTCGCGGCAAGCTCGATCGCGGCCTTCCGTTCTCCTACAGCCCGCCGCCGGTCGAGGGCAGCTCGGTGCTGCGCCTCGACGGGCCGAACAAATCTGCGCTGGTGACGCCGCTTTGCAGCCACGGAGTCGTTCGCGGCCTGATCGTGATCACCGGGCACATCCACCGTGACCGCGACGACTGCGACTGCCACGAAGGGCTGCAGACCTTGGCCGCGCAGGTCTCACTGGCCTTGGAGAGCGCGGCGCTGAACGAGGGACTGGCGCGCAGCGAGGTGCGGTTCCGGTCGCTGGTTCAGAACGCCTCCGACATCATCACCGTGATCAACGCCCAAGGCGTCATTCGATACCAGACCCCCGGGGTGGGCCGCGTGCTGGGCTACGAGCCTGGGCGACTGGCCGACACCGATCTGGCCGATCTCGTCCACCCGGAGGACATGCGCCGGTGGAAGGCGTTTCTGTCACAGGTCGCGGACCGCAAGCCGGCTCCGCTGTCGTGCCGCCTGCGCCATCGCGACGGGCGCTGGCTGCACACCGAGATCGTAGGATCAAGCCTCCTCAACGAGCCGAGCGTGGCCGGCATCGTGCTGAGCATCCGCGATATCAGTGATCGCAAGGCCCTCGAGGAGGAGCTGGCGCATCGCGCGTTCCACGATCCTCTGACGAACCTGCCCAATCGCACGGTGCTGATCGAGCGGGTCCGCCAGGCGCTCGGCGACAGCAAGGTGGGCCGGCTCGCGGTGCTGTTCATCGATCTCGACGGGTTCAAGGACGTCAATGACCGCCTGGGCCACGCTGCGGGCGACGGCCTGCTGATCACGGTCGCCGAGCGGCTGCAGAGCTGCCTGCGGCCGGGAGACATGGCCGCGCGACTCGCCGGCGACGAGTTCGCCGTGGTGCTGGAGAGCATCGCCGACCGCGCCGACGCCTCAGCCGTGGCGGGGCGCATCCTCAAGGCGCTGGGCGAGCCGTGCGTCATCCGCGGCAAGAGGATTGTTGTGGAGGCCAGCATCGGGCTGGCGATCAGCGAACTGGGCGTGGAGGACGCCGAGGACCTGCTCCACCATGCCGATCTGGCGATGTACATGGCCAAGGCACAGGGCAAGGGCCAGTGCGCGGTGTTCGAACCAAGCGCCTATGCCAGCGCCGGCACCCGCCAGCAGCTGCGCAGCGAGCTGCAGCACGCCATCGCCCAGGGAGAGCTTGAGCTGCGCTACCAGCCGATCGTCGCGCTGGACTCCGGCACCATCCACGGGGGCGAGGCGCTGGTGCGCTGGCGGCACCCGACGCGCGGGCTTCTTCCTCCCAGCGCCTTTGTGTGCCTCGCTCAGGAGGCAGGCCACCTGGAGGAGCTGTTCAGCTGGATCGTCACCGAGGCGTGCACGCAGGCGCTCCACTGGAATCGGGATCTCGGGCTGTCCCATCAGCTTTCGGTCAGCGTGAACGTCTCATCCGCCGAACTGCTGTGGGTCGGTCTGGTCCGGCAGGTCGACAAGGCGCTGTCGGAGACCGGCCTGGCGCCGCAGCTGCTGACGCTGGAGATCACCGAGCAGGCGCTGGTGGCCAACCCGCAGGCCTCCACCTCGGCCCTGGCGGATCTGCGGCGCCTCGGCGTGCAAATCGCCATCGACGACTTCGGCGCCGGCGCCTCCCCGATCGGCTTCCTGCGGCTGCTGCCGATCGACACGCTCAAGCTGGACGGCGCGTTCGTCGACCCGCTCGAGGCGGACTCGGACACACCGGGGGTGATCACCGACCTCATCTCGCTCGGCCGGCGCCTCGGCGTCACTACGGTGGCTGAGGGCGTCGAGCGCCTCGAGCAGCGCAGAGCCCTCGTCGCTCTGGGATGCCAGCTCGGTCAGGGACACCTGTTCTCGCGCCCGCTGCGGGCGGACAAGTTCGAGTCGCTCGCGGCCAAGGGCTCGGTCGACGTCGACGCCGAATCGCCGATTCTCAGCTTCACCGCGGCGCAGAACCGCCGTGCGGCGGAGTCGGCGTAAGCGCCCTTACCGCTGACCGCCCGCGCTGCCCTCGATCGGCTTTCCGAAGTTCATCGCCGCCTGCTCCGCAGCACTGCGCGCCTCCGCCTTCGAGACCCACTCCGCGCCCCAGGCGGCCCGACGGCGCTCTTCAGCTCTCATCGTGCTCGTCATGCCCACAGCGAGCAGCGCGATCGGGATCAGCGCACCAGTTGCGAAGCCAGCGAAATACAGCACCGGCTCATCAAGCAGGAGCGGCAGATTGACCACGGCCGGACCGACGAAGGCCACACCCGCGACGCC
>DATKBU010000267.1:0-15882 GCA_035513815.1 Egibacteraceae bacterium | reverse complement strand
CCGACCGAACGCCTACCCGGCGCCGTTCAACTTCGTGCGCAAGATGGCCTGCAATTTCGGCTGGGACTGGGGGCCGTCCCTGGTCACGGCAGGGATCTGGAAGCCGATCGCACTGCACGAGTGGAGCATCGCGCGCCTGTCACGGGTGCGCCCGCTGATCACCGTCGAGGAGGGCGCCGGCCGCGTCCGGGTCGCAGCCGACCTCGAATGGTCCGAAACGCCGCCTCAGCCGCTCGCCTTGATCGCCGAGATCGACGGCGCGCGCCGATCCGCGGACGTCCTGCCAGGCGCGGCGAGCGCGGAGGTGGTCATCGACGTCGCCGAGCCTGCGCTCTGGTGGCCGCACAGCCACGGCGATCAGCCGCTGTACGACCTGGCTGTCTGGCTCGCACCGGCCGGCGACTCCGACGCGGCGGGCGAAGAAGCGCTTGATCACTGGTCGCGGCGCGTGGGCTTTCGAACCGTCGAGCTGGACTCCTCCGACGACGCCACCGGCTCGCGCTTCACGATCGTCGTCAACGGCGTGCCTACGTTCACGCGCGGCGCCAACTGGATCCCGGATGACTGCTTCCCCACCCGCGTGACCGACGAGCGCTACCGGCACAGGATCTCCCAGGCGCGCGCGGCCAACATCGATCTGCTGCGGGTGTGGGGCGGGGGCATCTACGAGTCCGATGCCTTCTACGAAGCCTGCGACGAGCTCGGCGTGCTCGTCTGGCAGGACTTCCTATTCGCCTGCGCCGCATACCCCGAGGAGGAACCGCTGGGCGAGGAGGTCGCCGCCGAGGCTCGCGAAGCCGTCGCTCGCCTCATGCCGCACCCCAGCCTGGCGCTGTGGAACGGCAACAACGAGAACCTCTGGGGCTACCTCGACTGGGGCTGGCGCGCTGAGCTGGGCGACCGCACCTGGGGGCTGCGCTACTACCTGGACCTGCTGCCGAGAATCGTCGCCGAGGTGGATCCGACGCGACCGTATTGGCCGGGCAGCCCGTACTCCGGCACGCTGGACATCCACCCCAACGACGAGCGCCACGGGACCATGCACCTGTGGGACGTGTGGAACGAGCGCGACTACACGGCCTACCGCGAGCACCTGCCGCGCTTCGCCGCGGAGTTCGGCTTCCAGGGGCCCGCGGCGTGGGCGACGATCAGGCGCGCGATCAGCGACGAGCCGCTGGAGCCCGACTCCCCCGGCATGCGCCACCATCAAAAGGCGGCCGGGGGCAATGACAAGGTGCTGAGCTGGCTGGACCGCCACTTCGGCGCACCGGGGTCGTTCGACGATTGGCACTTCCTCGCCCAGGTGAACCAGGCGAGAGCCGTCGCGCTGGGGGTGGAGCACTTCCGCTCGCACCGGCCCAGGTGCATGGGAACCGTGGTGTGGCAGCTCAACGACTGCTGGCCGGTGACCTCATGGTCGGCGATCGACTCCGACGGCCGCCGCAAGCCGGTGTGGTTCGCGCTGCGCCGCGCCTACGCCGACCGCCTGATCACGATTCAGCCGCGCGGCGCCGGACTGAGCGTCATCGCCGTCAACGAGACGGATCGCCACTGGCGCCAGGACCTGGCTGTCACCCGCCAGTCCTTCGACGGAAAGGTCGTCGCCGAGCTGCGCGCGGAGCTGGCCTGCGCGCCGCGCGCGGCGGTGACCCTGCCGCTTCCTGATCGGGTGGCCCAGCCCGGCGACGCGGCGCGGGAGCTGCTCGCGGCCACTGCGGGCGCGCGGCGAGCGCTGTGGTTCTTCGCCGAGGACATCGACCTGGCGTATCCGGCACCGGCCTACCAGACGACGGCGACGCGATCCCCGGGGGGGTACTCCGTGACGGTGGCGGCGCAGTCTCTGCTGCGCGATCTGTGCCTGCTGGCGGACCGGGCCGCCCCGGGTGCGGAGGTTGACGACATGCTCATCACGCTGCTGCCGGGCGAGTCCGCGACCTTCAGCGTGCGAGCGGATGGGCTGAGCAGCCCTGCTGGGCTGCTCAGCCCTCCGGTGCTGCGCTGCGTCAACGACGTCGGCGCAGCATCGCCCGACTCCCGCTACAGGTAGGGCATCGGGCCGACCGGAACGACATCATCCTCGTTCCACGACAGGTCGGTTCCGTCAACCTCGATCACACCATCCACTTGGCGCACGGCTTCGATCAGTCCGAGGCAGGCGCTGCGCAGGCGGCTCGAGCCGGACAATGAGACCGTTCCCCACTGGACCTCGACCCGGACGTCGCCTTCGTCGCGCTCCCGCAGCACCTCCTGGGCCGCGACGCGGATCTCCGCGTCATCCCTGGCCAGGGCGGCGAGCACATCGTGGCGGGTCACGATGCCGGCGACGCGCCCCTCGTCGAGCACCACAAGACGGCTGACGTCCCGATCCAGCAGCTCCCGGGCGGCGTCGGACAGGCGTGCCTCAGGCACCGTCACCAGGGCCGGCTTCGTGCACGCGTCGTCGACCGTCGTCGCCGTCCGCCGCCTCTGCTCTGCAGCCGCGCGCCGACCCAGACCGAAGCGCTCCACCGCTTCCTTGGCGAGCAGGTCCCGCTCGCTCAGGACGCCAACCAGCGTGCCGTCGTCGTCAACGACCGGGGCGCCAGAGATTCCGGAGTGGAACAGCAGCAGCGCGGCGGTCTTCACCGGCATGTCGGGAGCGAGCACGATCGGGTCTGCGGTCATCACATCACGGACCTGCAGCGGGCGCGCCGTTCGCGGCGTGCGCGCCGCGGCTTTCGCGCTCGGCGCTTTCTCGGCGAGGGCGCGAGCCAGGCGAGCGACGAATGCCTCGGCCGTGCGCTGCGCGATGTCGAACAGCACCGTCGCGTCGGCCGCTGCGCCGATCAGCCCCAGCGGCGGTCCGTAGCTTCCCACCAGCGCCAGCTGCGACATGTGGCGGCCCATTGGGCCCATCGGCTCAACCTCGATGTCGCCGGTGAAGTCCGGGAATGCATGCGCTGCCGGCTCCGCACGCCACTGGATGGGGATGAGCAGCCGCTGATCGCGCCGGCGAGCCGCGCCAGTGCGCACGCGCACGCGCTTGGTGACCTCGACCCCCGCCAGCACGGCGCTCACATCCGTGACGAACGACCCGTCAACCGCCGGCCGGTCGTCGTCTTCGCTCGGTCCGAGGTACGAGCGGAGGTCGTCGAGCAGCGCCTGCTCGATCTGCTTGCTGTCGCCGCTGACGTATTCGTATGCATACACCCCGCGCCTCATGACATGCCTCCCTGTGATCCTGGCGGTCTGCTCGAGCCTGAGGTCAGTCTGCGTCGGCATGGGGCGGACGCAAAGGGGCGTTGGACCCCACCGCGCCGGGCTGAATGGCCCGACTCAGCCAGGGCTGGAGGCGTGGTCGCGCCAGGTGTGCTCGGGCTCGTAGCCCAGCGCCGATCGCGCCGCGTCGATCGCCAGCAGCGTCTCGAAGTCGCCGACGCCCTCGCGCAGCGGTGTGTCGGGAAAAACCTCGGCCATGAGCTCAGAGTTCGGCCGGTCCATGCAGGTGTCAGCCGCGGCGATGATGAACGACTGGGCGCCGTCGATGTCCGCCTCGAGAGCGCGGCGGCAGCTCTGTCCGACATCGCGGGCGTCGACGTAGCCCCACAGGTTCCACTTGCGCTCGAGGGCGTCGCCGCTGAACGCGGGAAACCGCGCGTAGTCGTGCGGCTCCATGATGTTGGAGAACCGCAGTCCGACGAACGTGACGCCGGTCCAGCGGCTGAACTGGCGCGCCATCTCCTCGCTGAGGACCTTCGACAGCGCGTAGCTCGACTCCGGATACAGCGGGTGGCGCTCATCGATCGGCGCGTACTGCGGCTTCTGGCGATCGAACGGCAGGCCCAGCGTCGTCTCGCTGGAGGCCCATACGACGCGCTGGTGCCCCAAGGCGGTCGCAGCGCTGAACACGTTGTAGGTGCTGGCCATGTTGACCTCGAAGGTGACGCCCTCTGACCTCAGTCCCGGCGCCGGGATCGCGGCAAGGTGCACGACGGCGTCCGCGTCGGCGAGCGCCTCGAAGGTCTGGCCGAGGTCGGTGAGGTCCACTGCGAGGAAAACGGCCGCGTCGTCCGAGGACGGGGCCAGATCGATGTTGCGGACGTCATAGCCGTGCTCGACGAGGTCGCGAACGACGGCGCGGCCGGCCTTGCCGCTGCCCCCCGTGACGACGATGCGCTGCATACGAGTGCTCCTGGCTCGGATGTTGGAAGATGGGCGGACCTGGTGGAACGTGTCCGCCGCGCGAGCCTACCGGACTGCTCAGTCGAGCACGGAGGCGAGCTCATCAAGCCGTCCGCGCAGGAACGACCGCTCCGCGTCGTTGGTGGCCAGCTCGATGGCGCGCTCATAGGCGGGGCGCGCCTCGGCCGGTCTCCCCGCACGCCGCAGCAGGTCAGCGCGCGCCGCATGGAACAGGTGGTAGCGGTCCAGCTCTGCCCGGTCGGCGAGTTCATCCATCAGCGCCAGCCCGGCCGGCGGGCCCTCCGACATCGCCACCGCCACGGCCCGGTTGAGCGCCGCCACTGGGGACGGCAGATGGCGGAGCAGCTCGGTGTACAGTCCCGCGATCTCGCGCCAGTCGGTGTCCTCGTGCCGGGCCGCCTGCGCGTGGACGGCGGCGATCGCCGCTTGGATCTGATACGGCCCGGGGCGCCGGTAGCGCAGCGCGCGCTCGAGCAGCTCGGCGCCTCGCGCGATCTGGGCCGCATCCCACCTGCTGCGATCCTGATCTTCGAGCAGCACTAGCCCGCCGTCCGGCGCGACCCTGGCCTCGCGTCGGCTGTCGTGCAGCAGCATCAGCGCGTGCAGGCCCAAGGCCTCAGGTTCGTCCGGCATCAGATCAGCCAGCAGGGCGCCCAGCCGTAGTCCCTCGGCGCAGAGATCACGGCGGATCAGCGGCCCCACGGTCGCCGAGTAACCCTCGTTGAAGATGAGATAGACCACAGCCAGGAGCGCCGTGACGCGCGCCGGCAGCTCATGAGCTGCGGGGACGCGAAATGGGATCCCGGCATCGCGGATCTTGCGCTTGGCGCGCACCAGGCGCTGGGCCATGGTCGCCTCCGGCACGAGGAACGCCCGCGCAATCTCAGCGGTGGACAGCCCGTTCAGCGTCCGCAGGGTCAGCGCCACCTGCGCGTGCAGCGCCAGAGCCGGATGACAGCACGTGAACATCAGCGTCAGCCGGTCATCGCCGCCGATGCCCTGGCCGTCCTCCGGGGCCGGCTCAGGGGCGGTCGCGAGCTGGCGCAGCAGCTGCGCCTTGTCCGCCAGGCGACGCTCCCTGCGCAGCCGATCGATCGCCTTGCGGCGGGCGACGGTGGTGAGCCACGCGCCCGGGCTGGCGGGCACGCCGCGCTGCGGCCAGACCTCCAGCGCGATCGCGACCGCGTCCTGGAAGACATCCTCAGCGAGCTGGATGTCGCGCGTCGATCGCACCAGCGCGGCGACGACGCGGCCCATCTCGGACCGGAAGACCGTGTCCATCAGGGCGCCCGCGCCGTCGCCGGCCGAGTCTGCGGCGGGGTCCCCGCCGGCGGTCACTACTGCGGGATCTCCATGATGGGACGGACTTCGATTGTGCCTCGCCGGGCACCGGGAATCCTCGCGGCCCAGCCGATCGCCTCGTCCAAGTCCGCTGCCTCGACCATGTAGAAGCCGCCGAGGGCTTCTTTGGTCTCTGCGAACGGGCCGTCCGTGGTCACGGTCTCGCCGTCGCGCACCTGGACGCTGGTCGCCGTCGACGTTGGATGCAGCGCCTCGCCGGCGAGCATCGCGCCGGAGCCCTGCAGGTCGGCAGTGAACTTGCCGTAGGCCTCCATCTCCTCTTGCACGGCCGGGTCGCTGGGATCGAGGTCGCCTCCGGTCTCAGTGGTGTAGATCAGCAGCAGATAGCGCATCTGTCGGCTCCTTTACTTCGCGCGGCGGTGAGTTCCGCCGTTTCACAGATCCGACGAGCGGACGCGCCGCGAATCGACACCCGCGCCGGCATCTTTTCGATCGAGGGGGCCGGCGCGTGATCGGATCATGCTATTGGGATAGCCGAGCGCGTGCAGTCGCCGGCATGGCGGCGGGCTTGAGGAGGCTTCAGGATCGGCCGCGAGCCGCGTCGCGAGCCGTGACGGCGTCACTGGCAAGCTGCGTGATCTGCTCCCATCCCTGCTCCCGGATGAGATCGGCGGGCGCGACCCAGCTTCCCCCGATCGCGGCGACCCCTTCGATCGTCCAGTACGTCGCAGCCGAACCAGCGTCGATCCCCCCGGTGGGGATGAATCTGACGCCCAGATGCGCGTACGGCGCCAGCAGCGCCTTGAGCATCCCGGCGCCGCCCATCGGGCCCGCCGGAAAGAACTTCAGGAACCGATGCCCCAGACGCAGCGCCGCCTCGATATCGGTCGGGGTGCACACGCCCGGCCAGAAGGCGAGGCCGACTTCGTCAGCGCGCTCGACCACCTCGGGGTTCAGCCCGGGCGCGACCGCGAACGCTGCGCCCGCCCCGACCGCCGCGTCCAGCTGCTCGACCGAGGTCACCGTGCCCGCGCCGACCAGCACCTCGGGCAGCTCCTCGCGCAGCGCCGCCATCGCCTCTGCGGCGCCGCCGGTGCGGAAGGTGATCTCCACCACGTCGATCCCGCCCTTGACCAGCGCCTGGCACAGCGGGACCGCCGCATCAGGCGACGGAAGAGCGATCACCGGGACCAGCCCGACCGCGTGCACGCGCGCCTCCGCGTCAGCGGGCGACACGGGCCGCACCTCCAGCGACGACGCGCTCCACCTCGGCGAGCGTGGCCATCGACGTGTCACCCGGAGTGGTCATCGCCAGTGCGCCGTGGGCAGCCCCGTACTCGACGGCGAGCTCCGGCGGCTTTCCCGCCAGCAGCGCGTAGACAAGGCCGGACGCGAAGCTGTCGCCTCCTCCGACTCGATCGAGGATCTCGAGCTCGGGGCGATCAGTCGCGGCGTGGAAGACCCCGTCGCCGAACAGGATCGCGCCCCAGTCATTGCGCGAGGCAGAGCGCACGCCCCGCAGCGTCGTGGCGATGTAGCTGAAGTTGGGATACGCCTCGGCGACGCGCCCGATCATCTTCCGAAACGCCTCCGGGGCCAGATCGCGGTATCCCTCATCCACCCCTTCGATCTCGAAGCCGAGGCAGGCCGAGAAGTCCTCCTCATTGCCGAGCATGACGTCGATGTGCGGGGCGATCCGCCGGTTCACCTCCTGGGCTCGCTCCTGCCCACCGTGCTCCGACCACAGCGACGGACGGTAGTTGAGGTCATAGGACACGACCGTGCCGGCGGCCTTGGCAGCCTGCACGGCCTCGAGGACCACGTCCGGGGTGTGCTCACCGAGCGCCGCGAAGATGCCCCCGGTGTGGAACCAGCGGGCGCCTTCGGCTTCGAAGATCTGCGCCCAGTCGACCTGGCCCGGTCGCATCTGCGACGCGGCGGTGTGGCCGCGATCTGAGCAGCCGACCCCGCCGCGAAGCCCGAAGCCGCGCTCGGTGAAGTTCAGCGCATTGCGCGCCGCGCGCCCGATACCGTCGAACCGGGCCCACCGCACGTGGCGCATGTCAACCCCGCCCTGGAGGACGAGGTCCTCCAGCAGCCGCCCCACTTCGTTGTCGACCACGGCGGTGACCACCGCGGTCCGCAGGCCGAAGCAGCGCCGCAGCCCGCGAGCCACGTTGTACTCCCCACCCCCCTCCCAGACCCGAAACTGGCGAGCGGTACGCGTTCGGGCCTCGCCCGGATCGAGGCGGATCATCACCTCGCCCAGGCTCACGCAGTCCCAGCGGCAGTCGTCGGCTGATCGGATCGGTAACGGCATGCTCTGCGGCCTCGCTCCCGGGCGGCGTCATCTGCTGACAGCGAGCGAAGGCTACCGGACGCGTGGGCACGCCGGGGCCAGTTTCGACGGATGGCGCCGCTGACCGCTACACTCCGTGGTGATCGCTCTTGCGATCGTCGAGTCTTCGGATCTGCGCGCACCCCCTTCGGGTCAGAGTCTGCGTTTCCGTCAGCCTCGTGACCCCATAGCGCGCGATCAGTCTCGCGCGCCCCACCGCCGCCCGGGCGCCTGCCTGGGCAGGGAGCTGCGCCTTGAAGACGTTTCATGAACTTGGTGTGCCGAAGGATCTGAGCGACGAGCTCGCCCGCCGCGGCATCACCGCCCCTTTTCCCATCCAGTCCGCGACGATCGCGGACGCGCTGGCCGGCCGCGATCTGTGCGGCAAGGCCGTCACAGGGTCCGGCAAGACCCTCGCGTTCGCCATCCCCCTCGCGCTGCGGGCGGGCAGCGGCGCACCGCGCCGCCCCCGTGCCCTGGTGCTGGTGCCCACGCGCGAGCTCGCTGCGCAGGTCGCCGATGAGCTCCGGCCGCTGGCGCTCCTGCGCCGCCGCAGCGTCGCCACCTTCTACGGCGGGACTTCGCTCAGCCGCGATCAGCGGCAGCTGCAGCGAGGCGTCGACATCGCGATCGCGTGCCCCGGGCGCCTCGCGGACTTGGTGAAGCGCAAGAACGTCGACCTGCGCGACGTTGACTTCGTCGTCATCGACGAAGCCGACCGGATGGCGGACATGGGCTTCCTGCCCGAGGTCCAGCGGCTGCTGGACAAGACCAGCGCGCAGCGCCAGACCCTGCTGTTCTCGGCGACGCTCGACGGCGACGTGGACGTCCTGGTCCGCCGCTATCAGCGCGATCCCGCGCGGCATGAAGCGGCTGAGGTCGCCGAGGAGCGCGGCGACGTCCGTCACCTGTTCTGGCGGGCCGAGCCGAGCGAGCGCGTGCGCGTGACGCGCGACGCGGTGCGCACCGTGGCCTCGGCCATCGTGTTCACCCGCACGAAGCACGCCGCTGATCGAGTCGCCCGCCAGCTGCAGCAGGAGGGCGTGACGGCCGCGGCGATCCACGGGAACCGCTCGCAAGGCCAGCGTGAGCGCGCGCTCTCCGACTTCGCGTCAGGTCGCGTCGCGACGCTGGTGGCCACCGATGTCGCCGCCCGGGGAATCCACGTCGATGGCGTGGGCATGGTGATCCACTTCGACCCGCCCGCCACCGGCAAGGACTACATCCATCGCTCCGGGCGAACCGGGCGCGCGGGCGCCGACGGCGTGGTGATCACACTTGTCGCTGCCGACAAGCACCGCGACGTCAAGGTGATCCAGCGGGCTCTGGCGATGCCGCAGGGAGTACATCCGGTGGCGCTCGACCAGCTCGCAGGGGTTTCGCTGCCGCCGCGACAGTCGGCCATCCGGCCCGCCAGCTCTGGGGCTGACCGCCGAGGGGGTTCGCCGCAGCGCCATCGCCCCGCCGACGGATCCAGGACGCCAAGGCCGCACGGATCCAGTGCCCGCCGAGGGTCTGGCGGCGCAAACCCGCAGGGCGGGCGCGCGCAGATGCAGCACCGCCGGCGCAAGGGCCGGGCTGCGTGACGGCTGCCTGCCCGAACGCCGTCCGCGACGTCTGAGGCTGGGATCCTGGACCGCGCTGCGTCGTGAAGCCAGCTTCCCCGGCGCGATCTGGGGCGAGGGAGCTACGAAGCGCTGCTCTTCGCGTTCCGGCCCTTGTGAGCTTGGCTCTGCGGATCCTGGGTCTGAGCGGTCTTGTCTTTCTCGTTCTAATTCTTCGGGGGCTCGCTCGAGGCCTTCGGAGTCGGACTCGGGGAGGGCTGGGCCTTCGGGGTGGGGCTCGGGGACGGCTGAGCCTTGGGAGCTTCGGTCTTGGACGGCTTGGACTCGTCTGAGCCCTTCGAGTCCTTGGGCTTGCCGCCCGACTCCCCCGGCGAGGCCGGATCCGGTCGAGCCGTCGGCCTCGCATCCGGCGCGGTCGGCGGCGCCACTGGGACCCCAGGTGAGACAGGCGGACCCTTGCCAGGCTGGCAGCGGCCGGGGCCCTTGCCCTGGCCCTTGCCGTACGGCGGGCCGCAGCGCTCATCGGGATCGAGCGGCGTCGGATCGAGCGGCGTCGGCGTCGGCGAAGGCGAAGGCGGCTCCGGCGTCGCGGGCTGCGACGGCTGCCCAGGCGAAGGCTGTGCCGGCGCAATCGGCACGGACGGCGCAGTCGGCGCCGACGGACCATCGGGCGACCCCGGCGCGCCAACAGGCGGCGCGGGCGGCAGAGGGGCAGTCGACGGACCCGGCGCCACCGGCGCGCTTCCGGTGGGAGCGACCGCCGGAGCGCGCGATGGGCGAGTAAGCGGCTCCCCAGAAGTCCCGCTCGCCGGCGGAGCCGCCGCGATCTCCTCCTGAGCATCCTCAGTCGGTCCTCCGGGCGTCTGCTCGGTCGCGTCGACCGCCGGTCCGGGCGGGGGGGAAACCCGCACACCGTCGACAATCTGGACGGGAGCCTCCTCTTGAATCGCCTCGATAACGCGTTCAGGAAGCTCCGGGCGCAGAAGATCCAAGCCCTGCTGGCCGACCTCGAAGACGGTCACCAGCACGAGCGCGCTGAGTGCCACCGTCGCGGCGGCTACTCTGAGCGAGTTCTGCACCATCTGCGGGCCATTCTCCTTACTCTGCGTAACACTAGTCAAGAATAACCATCTGCGACTAGCCTACTACCCTGAGTACTCAGTTTGATGCATCCCTTGATCGTCCTGATGGTCGGGCTACTCGGCCGGCACGGCCGCGGCGCCGACTCGCTGCCTTCGGCGGGCCATCGTCCACAGCAGCACGGCGAGTCCGACGGGGATGAGGATCGGCGCCAGCAGCACAGAAATGAAGAGCATCACGCCGACGACGTTCACAAAGCCGTCTTGGGCCGCGGACCAATAGCGCGCCAAGCTCGGCCGCTGAGCCGGATCAGTCGTCTGCGGCAGCGCCGCGCCGGGCTCCAGCAGATGCACGGTCAGCGTCGAGTAGGCGCTGCGCTCCGCCAGCCAGTTCAGCCGCCCTTGGATCTGCTCGATCTGCGATTGGATCCCGTCGAGCTGCTGCTGGACGGCGATCGCATCGCTCACTCCAGCGGCTCTGCCGAGCAGCTCAAGATAGAACGCCTCCTGCGCCTGGAGGTGGCGCTTGCGCGAGCCGAGGTCGACATACTCGCTGCTGACGTCCTGGGCGCTGATCTCCCGCGAGCTGATCTCGCCGACGCTGCCGACTCCGATGAGCAGATCTTCGAAGCGATCGACAGGCACGCGGACCGTCACGGATCCCGTCGTGCCGCCTTCATCGCTGGTCACACTGCTGCTGGCGACCACTTGTCCGCCCAATCGGCGCGCCGCCTCGATGACGCGCGCGTACGAGGCGTCGAAGTCGCCTTCGCCCACTTCGATCGAGACGGACCCCTCCTTGATGATGCGATCACCCGTCACGGTCTGCGGCACATCAGGCAGCGGAAGGCCTTCGGGCGTCAAGCCCGAAGAGCCGCCGCCCTCGGCTCGGTCGGCGCTGATGTCCTCATCCGCCGGCGCCGCAGCGTCCTCAGCGCCCGCCAGGTCACCCGGGGCGACGGGCTCGGCGGCAGGCTCCGCAGTGTCCGACTCCTGAATAGCCGCCTGCCCTGAACAGCCCGCAAGCAGCAGCGCCAACACAACCCAGATCGCATGAGACCTTCGCATTGCCTCGCCTTCCGTTCCCGCGTCCTTCCGGCAGAGCCGGCTCGGAGCGTTGGACGCCGGGCCGATCAGCGAGGTTTCGCAAATCTACGACCGCGTTCGGAGGGTTGCGGTTCGCGAACTGGGTTCCAGCGGCCGTGTCACCCCAATGGCGAGGCCTGCCCGGCGCCGGGCTCCTGGCGACGGCGACCGCGCCGAGCGCGCTCCGTGTTACAGCGGGCTGTCGCTTCGCGGCGGGCCGCCAGCACCGGGCGGCGCGGTCGGCGCCGCCCGCATCCCGCCGCGCGCCATGCTGGCGAAGCGCGAGTTGTGACCCAGAAACGACAGCCGCACCGTCTTCAGAGGCCCGTTGCGGTGCTTGGCGAGAATCAGCTCCGCCTCGCCGCGGGCATCGCTGTCCTCGTGATAGACCTCATCACGGTAGATGAACGCGACAAGGTCGGCGTCCTGCTCGATGCTGCCCGATTCCCGTAGGTCCGCCAGCTGCGGACGGCGGTCGGTTCGGTCCTCGGGCTTGCGCGACAGCTGCGATAGCGCCAGCACCGGCACATCAAGCTCCTTGGCGAGGATCTTCAGGCCGCGGCTGAGCTCGGACACCTCCTGGACGCGGTTCTCGACCCTGCGGTGGGACTGCATCAGCTGGAGATAGTCGAGGACCACGAGGTCGAGGCCATGGGTCTGCTTCAGCCTGCGGCACTTGGAGCGGATCTCCATGAGGTTGATGCCGGGCGTGTCGTCGATGAACAGCGGCGCTTCGGCCAGCCGGCCCATCGCTTGCGAGAGCTTCGGCCAGTCGGTCTCCTCCAGGCGCCCGGTGCGAAGGCGCCCGGAGTCGACCCGCGCTTCGGCGGACAGGATGCGCTCGACCAGCTCCGCTTGGGACATCTCCAGGGAGAACAGCACGGCCGGCTTGCGCAGCTCGACTGCGACGTGCGTGGCGATGTTGGTCGCCAGCGTCGACTTCCCCATGGCCGGCCGAGCAGCAAGGATGACCAGGTTCGACGGCTGAAGCCCTGCGGTCAGCTCATCGAAGTCGATGAAACCCGTCGCGAGCCCAGTCAGCGATGACCCTCGCTCATGGCGCTTCTCGAGCAGCTCGAAGCTCGCGGTCAGCAAGTCCTTCATCGGAGTGAACTCGCTGACGCGACCGCGCTGCGCCACCTGGTAGATCAGGGATTCAGCCGAGTCCACCGCCTCGTCGGCCCCCTCCGGAGCGGTGTAGCCCAGCCGCGTGATCTTGGTTCCGGCGTCGATCAGCCTGCGGCGCAGCGATTGGTCAGACACGATCCGCGCGTAGTACAGCGCGTTCGCCGCCGTCGGAACGCGCGACACCAGATCAGCGATCCCGACGGCGCCGCCGACGCTGTCGAGCGTGCCGCGCTGCTCCAGCTCGTCGGCGAGCGTGACCGGATCCACTGGCTCGCCGCCGTTGTACAGATCGCTGATCGCCTCGAACATCGTGCGATGAGCCCCGCGGTAGAAGTCCTCGGGCCCGACGATCTCGCTCACTTCGGCGATAGCGTCTTTGGACAGCAGCATGCTCCCCAGGACGCTGACTTCGGCATCGAGATTGTGCGGCGGGACCCGGTCGTAGCCGACGCCCTCCGCGGCCGGCAGCCTGACGACTCCGGCGGTCCCAGCCTCTGGCATCAGTGCTCCTGAGATGCTCAC
Organism: Egibacteraceae bacterium; assembly: GCA_035513815.1. Classification (GTDB taxonomy): domain Bacteria; phylum Actinomycetota; class Nitriliruptoria; order Euzebyales; family Egibacteraceae; genus DATKBU01. The sequence goes on along the minus strand of DATKBU010000267.1, from coordinate 2,680 downwards.
GCGCCGCTCAAGGAAAGAACGGATGGTCGCAACGGGAACGGTAGGCGCAGGGTGTGACAGTCCGCACGCGGATTCCAGATCAGTGGAGAGCGCCTGTCCCCACCTGTGCGCAACGGCACCGTCTTTGGGCGAGACAGCTGCGCTGGCCTCCGCATGGGGCTGCCGGCGGCGTTGTGCATATCGTGGGGGCAAGCTGCAACGGCTGTGGACAACCCGGCGGCGAATCGGAGGGGGCAATGGCCCTCGTCCGGGAGTCGACGCCCGATGACGCTTCGACGCTGGGCGCCGTGCATGTGCGCGCCTGGCAGGTCGCCTACCGGAAACTCATGCCGGACTCCTATCTGGACCAGCTATCCGCCGCGGAACGAGCGGAGATGTGGCGCGACAGGCTTAAGCGCGCGCCGCGGCCGAAGGTGGGGCGCTTCGTTGCCGAGAACGATGGCAAGCGCCTCGCCGGCTTCATCATGGTGGGCCCCGCGGGCGGCGAGGAGCACAGCGCTCACGGCGAGGTGTATGCGCTCAACGTCGATCCCGACCACTGGGGCCGGGGAATCGGGCAGGCGCTGCTGGATGCAGGGACGCGCCACCTCGGCGGAGCCGGCTTCGATGAGGCGGTCCTGTGGTTGCACCCGCGCAACGAACGCGCGCAGGAGGTTCTACGAGGCAGCGGGCTGGCTGTGCGAGGACGTGCAGCGGCGTGAGGAGGTCTACGGGGTCGACGTGCCCGAGATCCGCTACCGGCGAGACCTTCCCTAGTCGCCTCGGACGACGTCCACGCGGATCACGGCGGCGACCTCTGAGTGGATGCGGACCTCGATCTCGTGCTCGCCGAGGTCCTTCAGCGGGCGCTCCAGCGGGATCCGGCGGCGATCGACCGTGATGCCCAGCTGCGACTTGATGGCGTCGGCGATCGCGCTGTTGCCGACCGAGCCGTACAGAGCGCCGTCCTGGCCGGCCTTCGCCGGGATGGTCACCGCCTTCGCCTCAAGCTTGGCCTTCAGCTCTTCGGCCTCGCCGCGGTTGCGCGCCTCGCGCTTGAGGCGGGCCTGCCGCATCGCCTCGGCATCGGCCAAGGCGCCCTTCGAGGCGCGCATGGCCAGGCCGCGGGGCATCAGGTAGTTGACGCCGTAGCCGTCGGCGACATCGACGACGTCGCCGGCCCCGCCGAGGTTCTCGACGTCCTGCTTGAGGATGATCTTCATCGCAGCGGTCCTTTCCGGCCGGCCCGTCGCCCTCGCGGGTCGTGTACGGCTAGCGAGTCGTGTACGGCAGAAGCGCCATCTCGCGGGCGTTCTTCACAGCCTGCGCGAGCAGCTTCTGGTACTGGGGCGTCGTCCCGGTGACCCGCCGCGAGCGGATCTTGCCGCGGTCGCTGACGAACTTGCGCAGCAGCGCGACATCCTTGTAGTCGATGTACTCGATCTTGTTCTTGCTGAAGTAGCAGTCCTTGCGCTTAGGCGGCTTGGTCTGCCTCGGCGGTGCCATCAGATGCTTCTCCTGTTGCTCGGGCTAGGGCGGCTAGAACGGGACTTCGCTGGAGTCTGGGAGCTGAACGGGCGGGGGGGCGCCACCGAAGCTGGAGTCGGCGCCGCGCTCGGCGCCGCCGCCACCGCCACCGCCGCTGCGGTTCATCTTCTTCACGTCCGCCACGGCCCAGCGCAGGCTTGGGCAGATCTCGTCGGCCTCGATCTCAGTCACCCAGCGCGTCTGGCCCTCTTTGTCTTCATACGACCGGCTGCGCAACCTTCCGGTCACCAGGACGCGATTGCCCTTCTTCAGTGACTCGGCGACGTTCTCCGCGTGGTCGCGCCAGATGTTGACAGTGAAGTAACCGTCGAGGCGGTCGTCCCACTGATTGGTGTCCTTGTTGAAGAACCGCTGATTCACGGCGACGCGCACGTTGGCGACTGCGGCGCCGGCCGGCGTGAAGCGCAGCTCGGGGTCGTCGGTCAGGTTGCCGACGATCGTGATGACGTTGTCCGTGGCCATTGTTCTCTCCCTGCAGATCGCTGGTGCCCGTTTGCGGCGGGGCCGTGCGCCTCGCCGTTCCCCGCGTCGCGGGGGTGTCGGGGAAGAGTCGGACCTACGAGGCGTGCTTCACGCGCACCCCGGGTCGCACCACCTTGTGCCGCACGATCTCGTCGGCCAGACGCAGCTGGCGCTCGACCTCGGCAAGCCCCTCGGAGGAGATCTGCAGGTCGACGACGGTGTAATAGCCCACGTTCATGTGGTCGATCTCGTAGGCGAATTCGCGCTTGCCCCAGTGGTCCACGCGCTCTGCGGAACCGCCCTGGTCGGCGATCAGCTTGGTGAAGCGGTCGACAACCGCCTGCACGGCGTCCTCGTCAAGCGAGCCGTGGGTGATGAACATCAGCTCATAGGTGCGCAATGCCCGTCCTCTGGTCGTAGGCGGCCCCCGCTGTCGGGCGCGTTTGCGCCCCGCCAGGAGCAGGAGGGTGAGTCAGAGCACTCTAGCGCGCCGATGATCCCTCAGCAATCCGACGCGCAGACCCTACCTCGGCGGTGCGACACGCCGAGTGAGTGAAATCGACGGCCTGTGGACGGTGCGCACGACGCTCCCTCTCCGACGCCGCGCGCAGCCCAAGCGCGCCGGCGCCGCCGCGACCCGTCGTCGGGAATCGCGCCGAGGCGGTCCATCGCCTCCGGACGCTGACCACCG